>JAKSRB010000003.1 GCA_024403825.1 Ruminococcus sp.
GTGCAGCTCATTCGTAATGAGCAGGTCGCAGGTTCGAGTCCCGTCACAAGCTCCAAATATAAATCCGATAACTGGCGAAAGAATCAAATACATACGCAATTTAAAGAATTTCACACAAAGGAGACTACGAATGAATGATTTTCCATTTGAAACACTGCTGAAAGCTAATGATTCAAAAGACAGATGGTATCCTACACCAATTGACACTTTGAAATATTCAGTTAAGATTGACACGAGCATTGAAAACGCCGGGGCGCTGCATAGTAACATAGCATATAACTTGCAATACATTGAGTTTTTGGAAAAAGAACTTGAGGAATTGAAGTTATCAAATGTTGTATACATAATGGTTGTTAAAAACTATGTAATTACAAGTATGTCAATTATTGAAGGGCTATTTACTAATATTGTAAAATCAAATGATTGGTGGAAAACTTCAGATTTGGAAAGTTTAGGAACTACTCAAGCCAATGAAACAAAATTTGAAGATCAAAAGTATGTAATAAAAACCGAACTACTCAAAAAGGTTGAGCCATATAATGTTCAAATGAATTTGGACGAATTAATCAAAATTTTGAATCGACACCATTCCGCTTTAGGAGTTGATCATCTTATTTATCCAGCACTAAAGCGATTGAAGGATTTGAGAAATAGAGTTCATCTACAGAAAACCGAAGGAAATACAGATCACGATTACAATGCGTTTGATTATTCGGTAAAAAACGAAATGAGCGAAATTCTACACGATATACTTACTTCGCCCAAAATAACAGACCGCCCCGAAACATTTAATTTTATTAAAAGCGAATAAAAAGAAAAAAGAGCTAACTGACTTCTCAAAAAATCAGTTAGCTCTTTACTTTTACAATAATTCAAATAATGTTGCCATTTTGTTGCCACAAAGGGCGCAAACACGGCGAAAATCCTTATTTTATGGGATTTTTCACGGGTGTGAAATCATTCCCACTCAACAGTTCCAGGTGGTTTTGATGTAATATCATACACAACTCTGTTTACATGTTCAACTTCATTTATTATTCGGTTTGAAACTCTGCCGAGAATTTCATATGGAATCTTTGCCCAGTCCGCTGTCATAAAATCATCCGTTGTTACTGCACGAATTGCAACTAATTCATCGTATGTACGAGCGTCACCCATTACTCCTACAGTTTTTACTCCTGGCAATACTGCAAAAAACTGGCTCATTTTCTCTGCATATCCGCACTTATCCATTTCATCTCTGAGAATTGCATCTGCTTCCTGTAATATTCTTACCTTTTCAGCAGTAACTTCACCAATTACTCTTACTCCAAGTCCCGGACCAGGGAACGGCTGTCGCCATACTAATTCATGTGGTAAGCCTAATTTCTCACCTACAGCTCTTACCTCATCCTTAAATAAATCCTTTAATGGCTCAATTATGCCCTCAAAAGTAATATCTGCCGGCACACCAACCTGATTGTGATGAGTTTTAATTTTTGCCGCATCACCTTTTCCACTCTCAATGCGGTCAGGATATATAGTTCCCTGTGCAAAATATCCTGTTCCATAACTCTCTCTGATTTTATTCCAGAATACATTATAAAACTCTGTTCCGATTATCTTGCGTTTAGCTTCAGGCTCCTCTACCCCTTTGAGCTTTGACAAAAATTCTTCCTGACAATTTATTCTTACAAAATTCATATCAAATAGCTTTGTAAATGTCTGCTCAACATAATCGCCTTCATCTTTACGCATAAGTCCCTGATCAACAAATACACAGGTAAGCTGTTTTCCAACCGCTTTACTTAAAAGTGCAGCCGCAACTGATGAATCTACTCCTCCTGAAAGTCCGAGTACAACTCCCTTATCGCCAATCTCCTCTTTAAGCTGTGCAACTGTTGTATCAATGAAGTTATCCATTTTCCAATCGCCCTTACATTCACACACATTGTAAAGGAAAGATTTCAACATATCTTTTCCGTTCTCAGTATGATTAACTTCTGGGTGGAATTGTACTCCATACAATTTTTTATCAGCATCAGACATAGCCGCAACAGGACAATTTGCAGTTGTCGCAGTAATTTTGAAGCCCTTTGGAGGCTCATTAATGTAATCTCTATGGCTCATCCATGATATACCCTCTTTCGGTATATCATTAAATAATACATCATCTTTATAGCTTGTTTCAGTTTTTCCGTACTCACTTACAGAATTATCTGTTGCAGAAATTACATTGCCACCAAGTAAATATGCCATAAGCTGACAACCATAACAAATTCCTAAAATTGGTATTCCAAGCTCAAATATTTCAGGAGTATAATGAGGTGATTTTTTATCATATACGCTATTCGGACCACCAGTAAAGATAATTCCCTTTGGTGCAATTTCTTTTATTCTCTGAATATCAACTGTATATGGCAATATTTCGCAATAAACATTGCACTCTCGCACTCTTCTTGCAATAAGCTGATTGTATTGTCCGCCAAAGTCCAATACAATTACTGTTTCTTTGTTATCCATATCCTATACCACCTTTATTTTGGCATTAATAATTTTCGGGCGGATATAATCCGCCCTTTAATTAAATATAAATTTATCTGTAAATAATGTCATCTCTTGATGGTCCGTTTGATACCATTGTAATCGGAACACCAATTTCTTTTTCTGCAAATTCTATATATTCTCTGCATTCCTTAGGGAGCTTGTCATATTCCTTAATGCCAGAGATAGAGCATTTCCAACCCTTTAATGTTTTTAATATAGGCTTACATCTCTTTAATTTAGTTGTTGATGGGAAATAATCAATTACTTCACCGTCAAGCTCATAGCCTACGCATACAGGAATTTCATCAAGATAACCTAAAACATCAAGTACTGTAAAAGCTACCTGTGTTGCACCCTGAACCATACAGCCATAGCGTGTTGCTACTAAATCAAGCCAACCCATTCTTCTTGGTCTGCCTGTTGTTGCACCAAATTCGCCACCGTCACCGCCTCTTCTGCGGAGCTCGTCAGCCTCATCACCAAAGATTTCAGAAACAAATTCACCTGCACCAACTGCACTTGAATATGCCTTTACAACTGTAATAATCTCCTTGATTTCATAAGGTGGTATGCCTGCACCAACTGCACCATAGCCTGCAATAGTATTTGAAGATGTTACCATTGGATAAATACCAAAGTCGGTATCCTTTAATGAACCAAGCTGACCCTCAAGAAGAATGTTCTTACCCTCTTTAAGTGCCTTATGTAAGAATGAAAATGCATCTCCAACATATGGAGCAAGCAATTCCTTATATTCCATAAGCTTGTCATAAACTTCCTGCTCAGTAATTTCAGGCTTATTATATAAATTTTTGAGAGTTGCATTTTTGATTTCAAGAGCATGATGAATTTTTGCTTTTAATGAATCAGGGTCATCATAAAGCTCATTAATCTGAAAACCAATCTTTGAATACTTATCAGAATAGAATGGTGCAATACCACTCTTTGTTGAACCAAAAGAATTTTTACCAAGTCTTTCCTCTTCATAGCAGTCAAAAGCTACATGATAAGGCATTACAATCTGTGCTCTGTCAGAAATAATAATCTTTGGTTCCGGCACTCCTCTTTCCTTGAGGTGAGCCATTTCCTTTACAAAGTTTTCAACACTAAAAGCAACACCGTTGCCAATTATGTTGGTGATGTTCTGATGAAAAACACCTGACGGAAGCTGATGCAAAGCAAATTTTCCGTAGTTGTTTACTATAGTGTGACCAGCATTAGCACCACCCTGAAAGCGAATTACAATATCGCTGTCATTTGCGAGTACATCGGTAATTTTACCCTTACCTTCATCGCCCCAGTTGGCACCTACTATTGCTTTTACCATAATTTAAAACTCCTTTTTGCAGAATGCAAATAATTAAAACTTATATGATTTTATACATTAATTTCAGGTCTGTCTGACTCAATATTCTTATATTTTTCAAGAACAGGTGCAACACACTCATTTAAGAAGTCCTCTGTCTGTTCTTTTGCTCTGCCTGTATATTTCTCAGGCTGTAAAATTGTTTCAAGCTCCTCAAGAGTTACTCCGAATGCGTCATCATCAGCTATTCTGCTGAGGAGGTCGTTTTCTCCGCCCTCTTCCTTAATAACCTTTGATGCTGCCATAGAATGAACTCTGATTTTTTCATGAAGCTGTTGTCTGTCTGCTCCACGCTTTTTAACTGCATCCATCATAATATTTTCTGTAGCCATAAATGGAAGCTCTTTTCTGAGGCGTTGCTCAATAACCTTTGGATATACAACAAGACCATCAGCAACATTTGCATAAAGTGAAAGAATACCATCAACTGCAAGAAATGCTTCCGGAACACTCAAACGCTTATTTGCAGAGTCATCAAGTGTTCTTTCAAACCACTGAGTAGCAGTAGTAAAGTAACCGTTAAGAACATCAACCATTACATATCTTGAAAGTGAACCAATTCGCTCACTACGCATTGGATTACGCTTATAAGCCATTGCAGATGAACCAATCTGATTTTTTTCAAATGGTTCTTCAACTTCCTTTAAGTGCTGCAAAAGTCTGATGTCATTTGAGAATTTAGCGGCACTCTGAGCAATTCCAGCCAGAACATTAAGGAATTGAGAATCAAGCTTTCGTGAGTATGTCTGACCTGATACAGGGAAACAAGCCTTATAACCCATTTTCTGAGCAATTTTATTATCAAGCTCCTTACACTTTGAATGGTCACCGTCAAACAATTCGAGGAAGCTTGCCTGAGTACCTGTAGTACCCTTAGAACCAAGCAATTTTGCTTTTGAAAGCTGATATTCAACATCTTCCAAATCCATAAGCAATTCCTGAATCCAAAGTGTTGCTCTTTTACCAACAGTTGTAGGCTGAGCAGGCTGAAAATGTGTAAAAGCAAGTGTTGGCAATGCCCTGTACTCATCAGCAAATTTTGAGAGATTGCGTATAACAGTAACCAGTTTTTTTCTGATAACCTCAAGTCCCTCAGTCATAATTATAATATCAGTATTATCGCCTACATAGCAGGAGGTTGCTCCAAGGTGAATAATTCCCTTAGCCTTTGGACATTGTACACCATAAGCATAAACATGTGACATTACATCATGACGCACAAGCTTTTCACGCTCCTGAGCAACCTCATAATTAATGTCATCTGCATTAGCTTTAAGCTCATCAATCTGTTCCTGAGTAACAGGAAGTCCAAGCTCCATTTCAGCCTCAGCAAGTGCAATCCAAAGCTTTCTCCATGTTCTGAACTTTTTATCAGGAGAAAATATGTACTTCATTTCTCTGCTTGCATAACGAGCAGACAATGGAGATTCATAGGTATCTTTTATCATTTGTAACAACCTTTCAATTAATGTTATTGCAATTTAATTGGTAAACAAAATCACCATAATATATATTAATGTATTATTAAAAATACTAATTATTTTTGTCTTTAAACTCCATACCACCACGCTCTTTACCCTTGAACATTTCAAGAGTAATATTCGCAGGATAATTTCCTGTAAAACAACCATCACAGAAACCAACAGGTGCATAACCTATCATTTCATGCAAGGATTCAACAGGAAGATAGCCAAGTGAATCCGCACCGCTCAGCTTGGTAATTTCTTCAATGGTATGGTTGCAGGCTATAAGCTCACCCCTTGACGGAATATCTGTTCCATAATAGCAAGGCCACAAAAATGGTGGTGAACTGATACGCATATGAACTTCCTTTGCTCCTGCTTCCCTCAGCATAGTAACAATTCGGTCAACAGTTGTACCTCTTACAATACTGTCATCAATTATAACAACTCTCTTGCCTTTTACCATATTTGCAATCGGATTAAGCTTAATACGAACGCTTTTCATTCGCTCTTTCTGAGTTGGCTTAATAAAAGTACGCCCTATGTAGCTGTTTTTCATAATTGCTTTTTCATAAGGGATACCTGATTCCTCGCTGTATCCTATTGCCGCATCAATACCTGACTCTGGCACACCAACAACCATATCAGCCTCAACAGGAAAAGACCTTGCAAGTATTCTTCCTGCCTGCTTTCTTGCTTCATAGACACTTACGCCATCAATATTTGAATCACTGCGTGCAAAATATATGTACTCAAAAATACACATAGCTTTTTTCTTATCGCCAAAATCGGGCTTAATTGAGCGTATGCCGTCATTATCGACAACTACTATTTCGCCAGGCTCAATATCTCTGACAAAATCAGCACCACAGGCATCCAATGCACAGCTTTCGCTTGCAAAAACTACAGAATCATTATATTTACCCATACAAAGAGGTTTAAATCCATGTGGGTCACGAGCCGCAATTATTTTACGAGGACTCATTACAAGAAGTGAATATGCTCCTTCAAGCTGCTGCATAGCACGAGCAACAGCATCTTCAACGGTATGACATTTTAAACGCTCTCTTGCTATCAAATAACAGATAACCTCTGAATCAATGGTTGTCTGAAAAATAGCACCTCGTTCTTCAAGTGTGCGTCTGATTTCAACTGCATTAGTTAAGTTTCCGTTATGTGCGACAGCAAGAGTGCCCTTTACATAACGCATAACAAGCGGTTGTGCATTTTCCAGCACAGAGCCGCCTGCTGTTGAATAACGGACATGAGATAATCCCATTTGACCGCTTAATGAGTCAAGTATAGCATTATTAAACACTTCACTTACCAAGCCCATATTTTTGTGATAATCTATTACACCTTCATCAGCTACAGCAATTCCACAACTTTCCTGACCTCTGTGCTGAAGTGCAAGAAGTCCATTATAACAGGCATATGCAGGATTAATTGTGCCGTCACTGAATATTCCGAATACACCACACTCCTCATGCAGTTCTTCTTTAGCAAAATTATCAAAATTAGAATTCAAGTGTTACACCGTCCGTTATTCAAAATATAGTACAAATTTATAAAATCAAAATCAAGCAAGACCAATACGCTTCATCATTTCAGCGTAAGCTTCCTCAACACCACCGAGGTCACGACGGAAACGGTCTTTATCAAGCTTTTCGTGTGTATCTACATCCCAGAAGCGGCAGGTATCAGGTGAAATTTCGTCAGCAAGTAAAATCTGACCATGGAATCTGCCAAACTCAATCTTAAAGTCGATAAGGTCAATATTACATTCCTTAAAGAACTTAATCATAACCTCATTAATCTTGAATGTAAGTTCAGAGATAGTATCAATTTCTTCCTTTGTAGCATAACCGGCTGCAAGGATATGATATTCATTAACCATTGGGTCACCAAGAGCATCATCCTTATAGCAGAACTCAAGGATTGGGCAATTAAGCTCAGTACCCTCTGCAATGCCAAGACGCTTTGAAAAGCTTCCGGCAGCCTTATTTCTTACGATAACCTCAAGAGGAACTATCTCAACCTTTTTGAGAACAGTATCTCTGTCGTTAAGCTCTTCAACATAATCTGTAGGAATACCTTCTTTTTCAAGGAGCTTAAACATAAAATTGGACATACGGTTATTAACTACACCCTTACCAATAATTGTACCCTTTTTCTCGCCATTAAATGCTGTAGCATCATCCTTATATGATACAACGCAATAATCAGGATTTTCAGTTGAATAAACCTTTTTAGCTTTACCTTCATAAAGAAGCTCTTTCTTTTCCATTCAATATTCCTCCAATGGGCAAAAACACCCAAATAATTAAAAATCAAGTTTATTATACTATATTTAAAGAATTTTTACAACATATATTTAAAATTTTCTTAGAAAACTTGTAAAAACAAACATAAAGCCAAAGGCAACACTATAAAAATCAAGTGTTGCCATAGCAATTTTTATGATTATTCTTCAATAGAAAAAGTGCCGTTTTCAATAGCTTCAAGCATAGCAAGTCTGTTATCGTGTCTTCCGCCCTCTTCAGGGGTATTCAAAAATATATCAGCATACTTTACAGCATCTTCTTCTGTTGTCACACGACCGCCCATACATAAAATATTAGCATGATTATGTCTGCGTGTCATTTCAGCACCAAATTCATTATTTACAACTGCCGCTCTGATACCCTTAACCTTATTAGCCGCCATTGAAATGCCAATTCCTGTACCACAACATAGAATACCACATTCACATTCACCGCTTGTAACAGCAGTTGCTACCTTATATGCATAAACAGGATAATCCACGCTGTCTGTGCTGTATGTACCAAAATCCTTATACTCAATACCTTTTTCATCAAGATATTTTTTTATAGCGGTAATAAGATTAAATCCGCCATGGTCACAACCAAGTGCTATCATTTATTTAACCCCCAATTTCTTGTTAAGCTCTCGCTGTGCCTGTGGTAATCTCAGATATTCAGGCATAAGCTCTGAGCAATTTATAACATTACCCTGATTTACGCTTTTTATTGCAATCAAGGCTGTTGAAGAAGCTTTTTGCGTTCTGTAATTAATTGGTGCTAAAGCCACATTCGGTAATTCATTATTAAAATATCCTGCTGTAATCTCTGCACCGTCACCAACAAGAACTACTTTTTCTTTATAATTAACCAATTCATTTTTCAGATTTTCAAGCGATAAAGCCCTGTCCTCTGTAATTCGTTCAACGCAGTTATCTTTTATTCTGAAAAGTGCATTATAAACCTGTGAGCAACGAGCATCCATTACAGCACATACAATGCAATCATTACCAAGCATATTATATGCCATACTTTCAAGCGTTGAAACAGATACACAAGGAATATCCTTTGCAAATGCAATTCCTTTGACAGCCGCTACTCCTATTCTTACTCCTGTAAATGAACCAGGTCCTGCATTTACTGCAATATAATCAATTTCATCATATGTCAATGAAGTATTAATCAACAGCTGTTCAATCATAGGTACAAGCGTCTGACTATGGGTTAATGTTGTATTTATAAAAAATTCTCCGATTATTTTATTTTCATCTGCAACTGCCACCGATGCGGCTTTAGCTGATGTATCAACTGCAAGTATTTTCATTTATAAATCAACACCCTCAATTTCAAATATTCGCTCATTATCAGAAGTCCCTTTGCTGATATTTATTCTGATTGCATTATCAGGCAAAGCTCCTTCGATATTTTCGCTCCATTCGATTATTATTATTCCGTTTTCAAGATAATCAAAGAAACCTGTTGATTCAAGGTCTTCCCACGAATTAATTCTATACATATCAAAATGATATATATTAAATTTTCCTGAGTAACTGTTTACAATGGCAAAGGTTGGACTTGATACTCCGTCATTTACTCCGAGTGCAGAGGCAAAGCCCCTTGTAAAAGCGGTTTTACCCATCCCAAGTCCACCAAACATTGCAACAACCTCTGTTCCTTTTAGCTTTTCTGCTATTCTTGCACCAAGCTTTTCAGTTTCCTCAGGACTTACGGTTATTTGTTTAATCATAATCAATACAAACCAATAATCTTTCCGCTTTCATCTACATCAATACTGTTTGCGGCTGGAACCTTTGGCAGTCCCGGCATAGTCATTATATCTCCAGTATATACAACTACGAAGCCAGCACCATTTGAAAGTGAAAGATTTCTTACTGTAATTTCAAAATCCTTTGGTGCACCGAGTACGCTTGGATTATCAGTAAGTGAGTACTGAGTTTTAGCTATACAAACAGGTAATTTATCTCCGCCAAGTGCAGAAATTTCGACAATAGCCTTTTCTGCAGCTGTGGTATAATTAACCTTGGAAGCACCATAGATATTCTTTGCAATAGATTCTATTTTTTCTTTTATTGTAAGCTCAGTTGAGTACAATGGTTTAAAATCAGATGGCTTTTCGCAAGCCTCAACAACCTTTTGTGCAAGCTCAACGCCACCGTTTCCACCCTTACCAAAAACATTTGATAATGCGAAATCTGCACCCTTTTCCTTACAATACTCTTCAATAAATGAAAGCTCTTCTGCTGAATCTGTTCCAAACTGATTTATTGCAACTATAACAGGCACATTATATTTACGCATATTATCAATATGCACACCAAGGTTTACGATACCCTTTTTAAGTGCCTCAAGATTTTCGTTTGAAACCTCTGCCTTTGGAACACCGCCATTATATTTCAATGCACGACAGGTTGCTACAATTACTATTGCAGACGGATTAAGCTTTGCATATCTGCATTTAATATCAAGGAATTTTTCAGCACCAAGGTCTGAACCAAAGCCAGCCTCAGTAATGCAGTAATCAGCCAGCTTCAAAGCAAGCTTAGTTGCTCGAACGCTATTGCATCCATGTGCAATATTAGCAAAAGGTCCACCATGCATAATAGCAGGAGTACCCTCAAGGGTCTGAACAAGGTTTGGCTTAATTGCATCCTTAAGCAAAGCTGTCATTGCACCCTCAGCCTTTATATCCTTTGCGTAAACAGGCTCACCTGAATATGTGTAAGCAATAAGAATATTTCCAAGTCGCTTTTTTAAATCATTTATATCATCAGCAAGGCAAAGAATCGCCATAACCTCAGAGGCAACAGTAATTATAAAATGGTCCTCACGAGGCACACCATTTACCTTACCACCCATGCCGATTACGATATTTCTTAATGCCCTGTCATTCATATCAAGACATCTTTTAAATAAAATTCTGCGTGGGTCAATGCCAAGTACATTTCCCTGCTGAATATGGTTATCAAGCATAGCACAGCAAAGATTATTAGCCGCAGTAATTGCGTGCATATCTCCTGTAAAATGCAGATTAATATCCTCCATTGGAAGAACCTGAGCATAGCCACCACCAGCGGCACCGCCCTTTATACCAAATACAGGACCGAGTGAAGGCTCTCTGAGGGCAATTATAGCTTTTTTGCCGATTTTAGCCATAGCCTGACCAAGTCCGACTGAAGTAGTAGTTTTGCCCTCTCCTGCCGGAGTAGGATTTATTGCGGTAACAAGGATAAGCTTTCCGTCCTTGTTGCCACTTACTTTCTCGGCAAGCTCATCTGAAAGCTTAGCCTTATACTTTCCATAAAATTCAAGGTCATCTTCATCTATTCCAATCTGTGAAGCTACCTCTTTGATAGGCAACAATTTTGCCTGCTGAGCAATTTCAATATCAGTAAGCATATTGAATGCACCTCCATATAATGTTAAATATTATTATATCAAAACTATTTAGCTGTATTATTCTAATTTGAAATTATAATTGATATTACACTTCATTTTTAATAATAAGTCAACAAGAGGCATCAAAAAATGAAAAGAAAATCAAATCTGTCTGACGAATATTCAAATAAAAGTGATATTTTTCTGTGGATACTAACCCTCTCAGCTATAATATATAGTTTACTGCTTATTTCAAGTATGCAACGCTCAGGAAGCTATAATTATCTGCGAACACAAATTATTTCAATACTTATCGGAGTAATTTCAGCCATAATCATATGCTTTGCGGACTATAACTATATCATAGACAAATGGTATATTTCTGCAATAACCGCTGTTATACTTGCAGGACTTGTATTTATGTTTGGCATACAAGTAAGCGGTACTGATGATACGGCATGGATAAGGCTTCCAATGGGATTTACGGTACAGCCCTCCGAATTTATTAAAATCTGTTTTATTATTACTTTTACAAAGCATTTAGCATATTTAAAGGAAAATGAAATATTAAAAAATCTTTCCTCAGAAATAAGCCTTGTTATACACGCATTAATACCGATTATAGTAATTCATTTGCAGGGCGATGACGGAACAGTATTAATATTTTGTTTTATTTTTATTACAATGTCATTTGTTGCAGGTGTTCAATTAAGATATTTTATAATAATGATTATTTCTATCATAATTGGAATCCCAATAATCTGGAATTTCTTTATGAATAATGAACACAGAAACAGAATACTTGCACTATTGGATTTAGACGGAAATTCAATGAGCAACTACGGCTGGCAACAGTATCAGGGCAAAGTATCCATCGCAAGTGGAAAAATATTTGGCAGCGGACTTTTTAACGGAAAAAGAGTTAAAAGCGGAATAGTCCCTGAACAGGAAAATGACTTTATACTTACAGTCGCAGGAGAAGAAATTGGATTTATCGGCTGTATGCTGTTGCTTATCATATTATTTGCGATAATGTTAAGAATTATAGCAATAGCAAAAAAATGCAAAAATATTAATGGTACGCTTATTTGCTGTGGGGTTTTTACTATCATTGCATCACAAACTATAGTAAATATAGGAATGGTACTCGGATTTTTGCCGGTTATAGGAATAACGCTTCCTCTTTTCAGCTCAGGAGGTTCATCAGCCTTGAGCATATTAATTTGTATAGGTCTTGTACAAAGCGTAAAAAAGCATAATTCTGACAATTCATATAAGGTTATAATAAGCAAAAAAAGAAAACAAAAATTATATAACATCTAAAAATAACGGCTGTTTCAAATTATCGAAACAGCCATTAATCATCTAATATTAACTTTTAGAAATAGTAATATTTGCTTTGTATGAACCATATATCCAACAATTTTTATTATTGATACTAAAACTTACAGGCATTTGAACAGAGCCTATTGTACCCTTATTTTCAGATACATCTATAACACCTACAATGCTGCCCTCACTCAGCTTTTCCAGTTCATCTTCCGTACCTATAACTGTGACAGAAATGTTATTCTGAGTTACAGATGCCTTGTAATCCGAAGATAAACCTTTTACATTAATCTTATCAACCGTAAAGGTTTTGCTCTCCAAGCCACTGAAATCTATTGTCACCTTAGCAGTAGTTGTATTACTGATATTCTTACAATCAACAGGAATATCAATACCTAAATCAAAGGTAGCCTTAGAATTTTTCAAGGTTCTGAAATCAAGGCTTTCAAGATTTACAGTTGTTGTTTTATTAAGAATGTCGCTTGGACCTGCAAGCTTAATGGTGTCAGGTTCAATCGTTATCATACTTTTATCTACTGTAAACCCTGACGGATTATTTGCAAATACCGGAACAACAGTAACTGTTTTTTCTGGTAATACAGATATTGCTGCCTGTATTGAAGTAATATCCATATTAAGATGAGCAGGATCAATAATTTCGCCATTGTTGTCATAAAGAATAAGCTCACAATTAACATTAGTTGGTGATTTTAATGTTTCATTTACATCTGCAACAGCAGACACCTTTGCAATTTTTGATATTTCAGTTTGTGGCCCAGAAATTGCAACCGAATTTACAGCAAGTGACGGTGATGCATAATATCCATCCGCAACCTTATAAATTATGTTTTCCTGTATCTGGAAGGTTGATTCTCTCAGATAATCTACTATTACCTTAACCTTATTAGGAGTTGGATTTGAAATTATATTAAAACTCGATGCAGGATTTGACTTTGTGGCATTTACAGACAGCTCATACTCACCGGCAGATTCAATTATATTTGCAGTTGCCGTAAGGGTAATATCTGAGCTTGAAATAGCACCTAATATTGCTCTGTTTCCTGAAATTGTTACAGAGGCTCTTTGATCTCCTCCAGAAAACACCTGCAATCCATTATTTTTGGCATCCTCAGAAAGCTCAATCTGCACAGGAATATTAGTAACTGTAACATTGGTATCATTAGTTGAACCCATACTCATATATATCCAGATAGATACAGAAATCACAACGGCAATAATAAATATAAAGTGATCGCTATGCGTAAACATATTCAATGACAATCGCTTATTTTTCATTACTGTCACTTCCCTTGTGGCTAATCTTTTTTAACAAATTGTATTCCTTCTCCTCTTCGTCCTCGTTTATAAAATCCTCTATTAAAAAGCTTTCAAGCTTTGAAACCAACCCATCTCTTGTGTAATCACGCAACAATATTCCATTAATAGCAAGAGAAATTACTCCTGTTTCCTCACTTACAACAAGAACCACTGCATCACTCTGCTCACTTATTCCGAGTGCCGCCCTGTGGCGTGTTCCAAGATTTGGGTCAACATTTTTATTGTCAGTAAGAGGCAAAATACAACCAGCGGCATATAGCTTGCCGTCACGAATTATACTTGCACCGTCATGAAGTGGTGCTTTATTAAAGAATATATTACCAAATAAGGCTACAGATGTTTCAGCATCAATAATTGTACCTGTAGCCGCAATATCTGAAAGCTTGGTTTGTCTTTCAAACACGAGCAAAGCACCTGTCTTTGCTCGTGAAAACAGCATAGCTGTATCAGCCGCATTAATTATTGATTTTCTCACACACTTTTCCCAATCACCGCTTTTACCATGCTTTTGAAAAACCTTTAACACTTTTTTATAGGTGTTATTTCTTCCCATTTGTTCAAGAGCTTTTCTGATTTCTGGTTGAAATACTATAACAAGTATAACAATAATTGATTCAAAAAGCATTCTCAGTAAGGATGACAGCATTGTTAATCCAAACAATGAAGAAAACACATACAGCAAAACAAACACTATTACTCCCTTTAATAGCTGAGCCGCACGAGTTTCACGAACAAGCTTTACAAGTCCGAAAATTATTAAAGCAATGGCAAATATATCTATAATATCTCTAATCTGTATAGTTTTCAAAATAGAAAAAATAACATTTAATAAATCCATTGCTGGTCATCCTCCTTCCATACTTCCTGAATTCATTACAAAATCTTTAACATTATTATTTTAACACACACATATGACTAATTGCAACCTTTTTATTTAAAATAAAGCAAAAAATCTTGCTATAACACTCTTATTAAATGGATTTTGCAATTTTTCTTACACAATCTGCCAAATACATAATTTGTTGTTCATTTGAAAATACCGATAAAACTACCCTGACCGTTCCTCCGTCAATAGTATTCATAGATTTGTGTGCAAGCGGTGCACAATGAAGTCCTGCACGAACAGCAATATTGTATTTTTCACTAAGCTTCATTGCCACACTTTCACTATCCATTCCTTTGATATTAAAAGAAAGTACAGGGACGAAATATCTTTCATCAGGTCTTTGCGTATATAATTCTACACCTGAAATCTTGTTTATTTTGTCATATAATGACTGAATTAAAATTATTTCGTGTTTTAATATTTTCTCAGGATTTCTCATTTTTACGAACCTTATTCCCTCAGCAAGTCCTGCTATACCTGATAAATTTACAGTTCCGCTTTCATATTTATCAGGCAACAAATCAGGCTGTTCAAGGATTTCAGATTGACTGCCTGTTCCACCCTGCACAAGGCTTTCAGGGGTTTTCTCATTATTTATTATCATTAAACCTGTTCCCATTGGTCCATATAAACCCTTATGCCCAGCTGTACATAAATAATCAATATAGCTGTCCGCAAGATTTATCGGAATTATGCCTGCTGTTTGTGCCGCATCAACACACAGCTTTATATCATAAATTTTGCACATTGCACCAATTCTGTCAATCGGCAATTTAAAGCCAAAGACATTTGAAGCATGTGTGCATATAACTAATTTTGTATTTGAGTTAATGGCATTTCTGAAATTATCAATCGTTTTGTCATCATCATAGGGAACAAATTCCGCTATTGAATAGCTGACACCGATTTTTTTCAGCGTTTCAAGAGGACGAGCAACAGCATTGTGTTCAAGTGAGGAAATTACTGCGTGGTCGCCTTTCTTTAAAATTCCTTTAATCACCGTATTAAGAGCCGTTGTACAATTCGGAGTAAAAATTACATTTTCAGGAGATGACGCACCAAAAAATTCTGCAACTGCCGAACGGCTTTTATATACAAGCTCAGCCGCCTGAAGTGCCAGCTTATAGCCACTCCTCCCGGGATTTGCACCCTTTTCCTTTAATGACGAGGATACAGCATTAATTACGGACTGAGGCTTTGGAAAAGTAGTCGCCCCATTATCAAAATATATCATCTGAAATCAACGGCTGACACACCAAGAATACCTATATTATTTTTCTTTATTATTTCAAGCGATTTTTCAAAATCCTTTGTAATCAGCAAACTATAACCACAGGACTTATTACGAAGATGGATTGGTGTTCTAATCATTCTTGCATCTATACCATACTTTTTTAATAAATCTCTGCTTTTAATTGCGTGTGTAACTGAACTAAACATTATAAGATTATTTTTCATATAACTCACCTTTATTCTACTTAATTTTTATAAATCATTTACATTAATATTCGTATTTAGTTTTATTACATATTATGCAAGGATTTATAAAACTGGCACAAAATAAAGGTGTAATGAAAAATCAAATGCTGTCACAAGAATTTTCCTTGTAACAGCATAATTTTCTTAAATATTTAACATTTATGAATTGATAGCTTCTTCCTTGTCTGAGGGGCAGGACTTTTGATTATTAAACTGAATGACAGCATATATATTATCAATAATAAATTTCTGTGCATTGCGATTATACAGCACAGCTTCATATGTACCATACTGACCTGTACGCTCTTCAGTTATCACTCCTAATTCTCTGCCATAATCTGTCGGACTTTTTCTGCTTTTGTTATGCACCACTAAATTGTACAGAACTCCCACATTTACCAACCATTCAGAAATTACAGTCCTTTTCAGCTCATCTACATATATTGGATTAACAAGCATATTTATTCTCTTTGCAATTTCGCTTATATTTATCGGACTATCAGAATATTCAAAATTTGATAATTGCTCTTGTGTAACCGTAAATGGGATTCTATCAGGCATTTCAATTTTTAATTTACCTTTATTATAGACAATCTGCTTTAATATATCAGCAACATAAAACATACATCTTGAAATTCTGACATTACTAACAATATCATTTTCAGAAACCTGTTCACCTGTCAGCGGATTAATACCATTTGCAAGCTTTTCAAGATACATTTCTGCTCTTGCAATTTTTTCGATTTCATTCATACAGCACACCCCATTTAAACAATATTAATCATTGCTTTTTAACAAATCAGGTCTTTTTATTCTTGTAACCTCTAAGCTTTTTTCCTTTCGCCATTTTTCTATATTTGCGTGATGTCCGCTCAGCAATACCTCTGGAACCTGCTTGCCTCTCCATTCTGACGGCTTTGTATATTGCGGATATTCAAGCAATCCATTAAAATGGCTTTCTTCTGTAAAACATTCATTATTTGACAATACTCCAGGAACCATTCTGCACAATGCATCAGCAAAAACCATTGCAGGCAATTCTCCTCCTGTCAGCACATAATCTCCGATTGAGATTTCTTCATCTATGTATTCATCAAGTAATCGCTGATCTACACCCTCATAATGACCGCAAAGTATGCAAACATTACTATAATCATTTGCTATTTCTCTTAATCTGCCCTGATTAAGAGTTTTTCCCTGTGGTGACATATAAATAAAATGTGGCTGTGTATTTGTTTGTCTGCATATTTCTTCAAAGCATAGTGCTATTGGCTCAGCCTTCATCAACATTCCCATTCCGCCACCATAAGGAGTATCATCCACTCTCCTATGCTTGTCAAATGCATAATCTCTGAGCTGATGACAGACTATCTCGACAGCTCCGCTTTTTTGTGCTCTGCCTATTATACTTTCATTCATTACTGGCTCAAACATCTCAGGAAACAGCGTGATTATATCAATCCTCATCATCAAATATTCCTTTCATTGGTTGTATAAGCACAAATCCCTCATCAACATTTATTTCAATGACTACATCATCAATTACTGGGGCAAGATATTTTTTTCCGCTGCTGTCTGTTATCTCGTAAACATCATTTGCACCAGTATATATTACATCTGTAATTTTTCCATATACAATGCTTTCATCATCAACATCACGCACTTCAAGTCCGATTAAATCCTGAATGAAATTGACACCCTCTTCAAGCTGTATATCATCTCGGTTTAAATATACCACCTTTCCCCTGTAACGCTCTGCTTCTTCTATAGATTCTACTCCCTTGATTTTTGTTATTGTAACATTTTTGTGCGGTCTTGATTTTACTTCAATAAATGTTTCTCCGTTTTCATCAAGATAAAGCTTTTTAAAATAACACAAGAACTCAGGTGAATCGCACCATGCATCAATACGCACCTCACCTTTTATTCCATGTGTTCCTACTATTTTACCTGTTTCAAGATATTGCTTTTTTCCCATTATATCACCTTACTATGCTATTATTTCTATATCAAAATATTTTTCCTGAAAATCTATCATTTCTCTGATTTCTGACTTTGTAAAATCAAGTCCAAACGGTGCTACCACCCACTTGTTTTCAACATCATCATTTCGCTTTACTACTGCAGCTATTCTTCCCATAAAGCTGTCTATAGGCTTTTTTACTCCTATTATATATGCATCCTGTTCTTCTCCGTCAGGTGCAAGTATATTTTCAACATAACCATAATTTATCGGATAACAAATATCAGGATGATTTGGATGTACTGTTCCTATTGGTCTGTCAACCTTAACCTTTACAACACAACCGATTAATCTGCGTAAATTCTTTTTACTGTCGTCAAGCATATTTACAAGATATGGTAATATACGGTGAGCCTGAGTAGTTACATAATGATGATAGTGAATAAAATCAAGTACCTTTTCATGCTCTACCCACCTGTATTCGGAGGTTTCACCTTTTTGCAGTGTAATTGCCTCTTTATCAAAATCACCCTTACAAATATATCCTATATGTATGCTGTGTGAATTTTCATAGGTTATAGTATATAGCTTTTCCATTTCATTGCATACAATTCCTGTTTCTTCACGCAATTCTCTGATTGCACCTTGCAGGGGAGTTTCGTCCTTTAAGACCGCTCCTCCTGCACTTATTTCCCAATGTGACGGATATGTCGGTTTATTTTTATCTCTCCTCATTGCAAGAAAGCTACCGTCTGTATGCATAACAATTACTTCTGCAACAAGATGATACAGACCTTTTTCTATCTCTCTGCCACGAATAAGATAGGTTCCTGTTTTTTCTAAATTCGCATTATAAGCGTCCCAAAATTCAAAGTCCATTTTATTTCAGCTCCACAATAGTAACTCCGTCTTCGCCCTCTCCAAATACTCCAAGTCGATGACTTTTTACTGCCTTGTTAGTTTTTAGATACTGACCAATTTCACGCTTTAGAACTCCTGTTCCCTTACCATGGATTATTGTCATTTTGCTGATTCCTGCCAGCACCGCATTATCAATCGCTTTATCTACAATATTAATTGCATCAAAGGCTGTTTCTCCTCTGACATCAACTTCCGTTTCAGGACGAATATCCATTCTGCTTGGAACATTTCTTCTTGAAGGAAAACGGCTTGCCTTTTCTTTCTGTGGTTGCTGTGATTTCAACAAACGCAGATTTTTTACATCCGAACGCAGCTTTATAATTCCTGCCTGCAGCATTACTATTCCGTCCTTGTTTGGCGGTGTTATTACTGTTGCATTTTTATCTATATCAACCACTAATACAGTATCTCCTGCCTTTAATGGTCGTGGTAGCTTATATTCTTCATCAGGAATATTTTTAATTTTTACAGGGTCGGCGTGAGCCTCCATTTTATCAATACTGCGTTTAAGATTTGTTCTTGTGTCAACGCTCATCTCCTGCTGTTTTCGTGCCTTATCAAGCTCTTCTACAAGCTTGTCCGCCTCAGCTCTTGTGCGTGATATTATTCTCTGTGCCTCCTGCTTAGCTCTCTCAATTTCTCGTTCTGCCTGAGCTTTAGCACGCTTCATCTCATTTTCGGCTTTTTGTTTCTCTGTATTTGCCTTGGCTGTAAGTCTGTTTGCATTCTCAACCTGCTTTTCAAGGCTCTGGCGTTGCTTTTCAAGCTTGTTTACTACATCCTCAAACTGCCTGTTCTCATTTGATACAAGCTCTTTTGCTCGCTCAACAATATCATCTTCCATTCCAAGTCTTTTCGATATTGCAAAAGCATTACTCTTGCCAGGCACTCCTATAAGCAATCTATAGGTAGGCTTTAATGTGGCTACATCAAATTCACAGCTTCCATTTTCTACTCCCTCAGTACGGAGAGCAAACTCCTTAAGCTCTGCATAATGTGTTGTAGATGCAAGCTTTGCGTGTTTAGTACGCAATTTTTCAAGTATTGAAATTGCAAGTGCCGCACCCTCAACAGGGTCTGTTCCTGCACCAAGCTCATCTATTAAACATAGTGAACCTGCATTTGCAAGCTTTATTATCTGAATAATATTGGTCATATGTGCTGAGAATGTAGAAAGTGACTGCTCAATGCTCTGTTCATCACCAATATCAACAAGCACTCTTCTGAATACTGACAGCTCGCTATTATCAGCACAAGGAACTAACAATCCGCACATTGCCATTAGTGTAAGTAATCCTATTGTTTTAAGCGTTACAGTTTTTCCACCTGTGTTCGGACCTGTTATTACAAGTGTATCAAATTCATTGCCAAGTGTAACATCTATCGGCACTACCCTGTCCTTATCAATAAGTGGATGACGAGCCTGTTTTAAATTTATCTGACCTCTGTCATTCATAATCGGCATTGTAGCTTTCATTGAATAGGCAAGATTTGCTTTTGCAAATATAAGGTTAAGCTCAGCAAGATTAGAATAGCTGTGAATTATGCTGTCGGCGAAATCTCCTGCATTTGCAGAAAGATCAAATAAAATTCTTTCAATCTCTTCCTCTTCCTTAGCTTTCAGCATTTTTATATCGTTATTAGCCTGCACTACTCCCATAGGCTCGATAAAAACAGTCTGACCGCTTGATGAAGTATCATGCACAAGTCCCGGAACATTATTCCTACATTCCGCACGCACAGGAACTACATATCTGCCGTCACGCTGAGTAACAATAGCTTCCTGCAAATATTTTATGTAGGAAGAGCTATGAATTATTTTATCAAGAACCTCTCTTGCTTTTGAGGAGGCTGTTCGTATTTTTCTGCGAATATCCGAAAGTGTTGAGCTTGCTTTATCAGATATTTCATCTTCACTTATAATAGCAGTAGTAATTTTCTCTTCGAGAAATTTATTTGACACCAAACCACTGAAATAACCATCTAAAGATGTTTCTGTATTTGCACAACGGCTATGCCATTCTTTTACAGTACGGATAATTTTTAAGGTTTCAGCTACCGCAAGCAACTCGCTTGTTGTAAGGCATCCGCCTGCCTCCGCTCTTCTCAGATTTCCTGCACAATTAGTTGCACCACCAAAGGATGGTGCTCCGAATTTTCCGCTGATAACAAATGCATCATCAGTCTGCTTTAATAATTTTTCTACTTTTTTTAAATCAAGCTGTGGCTCAAGCTCAAGTGCCATTTTTCTTGAATCCTCAATAGAGGTAAGTGCCGCTAATCTTTCAAGAATTTTTTCCAGCTCTAAAGTTTTATAATGTCTGTTCATATCATCATACCTTAATTTTTCAAATCAGGATATTGCTTTGTAAAAAGCAAGTGTTTTAAAATCACGCTCAAATCTTAATTTTATATAGGCTTCGCTTGCTGTATTAATTGCCTGAAGTTCAGCATCAGGCAAGGCAAACGAAAATAATTTATCATCATCTGCATAAACAGTATGTCGTAAACCGGTAAGTGCTGCAGAATTAAGCTCAACAGCAAAGTTTTTAAAATCCTTTCTGCATTCCTTACATTCTATTACTCCAAGCTTTGGGTAAAAAAACATTGACGGAGGCAGATATTCTCCGCAAACTCTGCACATTCTCAAATCAGGCATATATCCTGATTTACTTGTCATTCGCATTTCAAGACAGGGTTTTATCAGCATCGGACTTCTTTTATTCTCTGACAGCAGATAAAGTGAGTTAAGAACCAAGCTCAAAAATTCATCTGCCTTATGGTCACGAGGACATATTACAAGGCACAATTCGCAAAAATACTGAGCAAGGCACATTTTCTGAACATCATTTCTTAATTTTGAGAAAATTTTTATTGTTCGAGCCTCACCAATTAAGTAAGTGTCCCGACTTTCATAAATCGTAAGTCGGGAATATGCCAACAAGGATGTTGATGCACATTTTGAATTTTTTATATTATTAGCACCTTTTACAAATGCCTTAATTACACCTTTACTCTTTGTAAGAGCAAAAACAAGTCTGTCATTTTCACCGATATTCTGTTCTTTTATAATCAGTCCCTCGGTCTGGAATTTCATCAGTCTCCTCCCTGAGGATAGTATCTGCACCGGTATCCTTGGCATCCTGAATACTTTTGTACCTTATATAATCAAGGACACTGCCTGTTGTAAAAAATGCCTGCCATGCATACCAATCGTCCATAATAAAACACCTCCGTAAAGGTATTTTTACCTGTTTAGCAAAATTTATTAATCGTAAATTTCGTAATTCAAACGGACTTATGATAAAATACTATCGTCATATTATCTTTTATATCCTGCCTTTTTCCTGTAGGCAAATATCCAAGCTTTTCGTAAAAGCTACATAGCTTTTCTTCCTGCTCTATCGTATCAAGCTTCCATAGCTTTATATCAGAATACATTTTCTCTAATTCAAGCATTGCCATTTTTGCGTAACCCATATTCTGATATTCAGGTAAGACAAATATCGGTGATATTCTCATACTATGGCAACCTGTATGAATAATCCTAACAGCACCAACCTCAATATTATCAACTATAATAAAATAATATTTGGAAAAGGGCTGTTTAAATCTTTCCTGTACTTTTTCAAGCGTTTCAGTTGCAGGACTTGTTTCGTAATCCTTGTATTTCTCAAACAGCTCCATAAAGCAGGAAACCTGCATTTTATGAATTTTTGCACAATCCTCAAATTCAGCCTGTCTTAAAATAGCTTTCATACTAAAACCTGATTAATCAAAATTCTTTTCATCATAGCCAAAATTCTGCAATATCTGTGCTCGGTTTCTCCAGTCCTCTTTAACCTTAATCCATGTCTGTAAAAATACCTTGCAATCAAAAAATCTTTCTATATCCTGGCGTGCAAATGTACTGATTTTCTTTAGCATTGCTCCGTTTTTACCGATTATTATGCGTTTGTGAGTATCTCTTTCACAGAAAATTGTTGCATCAATATCTAAAATTCCATTCTCTCTTGTTTTCATCTTCTCAATGACTACTGCCGTTCCATGAGGTATTTCCTTATCGCAAAGTCTGAGGATTTTTTCTCTGATAATCTCTGCAACTATTACTCGCTCAGGCTGGTCAGTAAGTGTGTCCTCGTCAAAGAAATGTCCGCCCTCGCTTGTCTGACCTTTAAGCTCCTCAAGTAAATCAGTCATTCCATTGCCGTCCTGTGCAGATACAGGAACTATAGCCTCAAAGTTATAAAGCTGACTATAATGAAGTATCTGCTTCATTAGTGCATCTTTTTCTTTCAGCATATCAATTTTATTTATTGCAAGAATTGCAGGCATATCAAGCATTTTAAATTTTTCAATTAAGTCAAGCTCTGTTTGTCCTGCATCTCTGCCTGCCTCAACTACCAACATACAGCAATCTACTCCGCCTACTGATTCATTGACAGAACGCACCATATATTTACCAAGTGAATTTTTAGGCTTATGCATTCCCGGTGTATCAAAAAATACCAACTGGTACTCACCCTCAGTAAGAACACCTGTTATTCTGTTTCTTGTGGTCTGTGGCTTGCTTGATACTATAGCAATCTTCTGACCAAGAATACGATTTAATATTGAGCTTTTACCGACATTTGGTCTGCCGACTATTGCAATAAATGCAGATTTATCATTTGTATTCATAAATTTTTACCTCTTATAAAAACAGGGGCAAACGGTTAATGCCTGCCCCCTCTGTCATTATCTTATTTTTATTTACTAAACTAAACAACAGCATTTATAAATGCATATTACTAACTATTGAAACAATATTAGTCATTCTCATCAACTATGTAGCTTGATGATGCAGGAAGTCCAAGCTGTTCCATTACAAGCTCTTCTTTTTCTCTCATTCTAACTCTTTCAAGATTTTCTATGTGGTCATAGCCAAGCAAATGAAGAACGCTGTGTGCAGTAAGATAACCTACTTCCCTCTGCAGGCTGTGACCATAAATATTAGCCTGATCCCTTGCTTTTTCCATTGAAATTACAACATCACCAAGGATTTGTGCTCCTGTTTCCATATCAGTATCATAAACACCATTTTCGCCCATTGGAAATGAAAGTACATCGGTTTCAATATCCTTATCACGATACTGCTTATTAAGCTCCTTAATGCCTGCATTATCGGTAAAGGTTACGCTGATTTCAGCAGGTCCCTGAAATTTTTCGAGCTGTAATACCGCATTACAGCAACGACGAACCAACATTCTTATACCTGTAGGAATTTTAACTGTTTTTTGCTTATTTGTTATAATTACTCTGATTTTGCCTTTCTCTGCCATTTATACCAACCCTTTCATACTCAATTAATATATAGAAACATTTAAAATTTTACAAATTATTATTTATCTTATTTTCGTACTTTGCATAAGCTTTTATAATATCCTGCACAAGTCTGTGCCTTACAACATCCTTTTCGTCAAAAGTACAATTTCCAATTCCGTCAATATTTCTCAGGATTTTTATACAATCCTTTAATCCGCTTTTAACTCCACGAGGCAAATCTATCTGTGTAACATCGCCTGTTATTACCATCTTTGAATTAAAACCAAGTCTGGTTAAAAACATTTTCATCTGCTCACCAGTTGTATTTTGTGCTTCGTCAAGAATAATAAAGCTATCATCAAGAGTTCGTCCTCTCATATAGGCAAGCGGAGCAACCTCAATATTACCTCGTTCAACATATTTCTGATAAGTTTCTGCACCAAGCATATCAAAAAGTGCATCATAAAGCGGTCTTAAATAAGGGTCAACCTTACTTTGCAGGTCACCTGGCAAAAAGCCAAGCTTTTCACCTGCTTCAACTGCCGGACGAGTTAAAATTATACGATTAACCTGTTTACTTCTGAACGCAGTTACAGCCATTGCTACTGCAAGGTATGTTTTACCAGTACCGGCAGGACCAACACCAATCGTAATAGTATTTTTTGCAATCAACGAGCAATAGCGTTTCTGACCTATTGTCTTTGGCTTAATGGGCTTACCCTTTGATGTAATACAGATACAATCGCCAGCAAGCTGTTCAATTTTTTCTTCACTGCCCTCATTTACAAGTGCAATACAATAACGGATATTCTGTTCTGACAGAACCTCACCCCTGTTAATAAGCTGTAAAAGGCTCTGAATAACCTTATATGCTTTTGAGGTATTTTCAGCATCACCATCAATTTTAAGTTCGCTGTCACGACACAATATGCGAACATTAAACTCTTTTTCAATAAGCTTAATATTCTCGTCAAAGCTACCAAAAAGGGCAACTGCTGTTTCCATTCTGTCAAGATTGATTATCTGTTCCGTAAGTCAAAACCCCTACAAATATGTTTCATTTAAGATTAATTATACCACAAATTCAAAACAAATACTCGTAAAATATAGTTTTTTTTACTAAAAATTTCATTTTTGTTAATATTGACGAAAAATCAATATTTTATTCAAAGCTCACTATACATTTTATCATTTGTAATTTAAAAATACTTTATTCATAATTATAAATAGCTACACAAAAATTTATAAGCCACCCTAATAAAATATCTCGGGTGGCATTATATAAATCTTATATTAAATTAATCAGCAAGCAACATTCTGTCATTTTCAAGCTTTGAACCACTTACCTTTTCAAACTTCTCTAAAAGATGTTCTACTGTAAGATTTTTCTTTTCTTCACCTGAAATATCAAGAATAACTCTGCCCTCATTAAGCATAATAAGTCTGTTTCCATGCACAATGGCATCTCGCATATTATGTGTTACCATTAATGCTGTAAGGTTATGCTCTGAAATAATCTTATCACTTAATTCAAGCACCTTTGCCGCAGTTTTAGGGTCAAGTGCTGCTGTATGCTCATCAAGCAGTAACAGCTTTGGCTTCTTAATTGTCGCCATAAGTAAGGTTATTGCCTGACGCTGTCCACCTGATAAAAGTCCAACCTTTGAAGTCATTCTGTTTTCAAGTCCAAGGTCAAACTCCTTGAGCATTTCATAATACTTTTCTTTTTCTTCCTTTTTAACTCCCCACGCAAGTCCTCTGCGTTGACCACGCCTTGCGGCAATGGCAAGGTTTTCGATAATTTCCATATCTGCAACTGTACCTGTCATAGGGTCCTGAAATACTCTGCCAAGGTACGGTGCTCTTTTATATTCAGGTAATCCTGAAACATCCTTTCCATCAATCATAATTGCACCGCTGTCAACAGGCCATACACCTGCAATAGCATTAAGCATTGTTGATTTACCTGCACCATTACCACCGATTACTGTACAGAAATCTCCGTCATTTAATTTAAGATTAAGTCCGTTAAGGGCTTTTTTCTCATTTACAGTGCCTTTATTGAAGGTTTTATAAATATTTGAAATCTCTAACATTTATTTTCCCTCCTTATCGCTTTTTGCATTCTGCTTTGCAACCTTTTTAAATGAATTACTTTTCATCTTTCTTAAATTTGGAACTGCAAGGAAAATTGCAACAATAACCGCTGTAAAAAGCTTTGTATCATCTGTAGGCATCTTAAGCCAAAGTACAATACCCATAGCAATGTAATACAGGATACCACCCACAATAACAAAAGCCATTCGGATAATAAAATTAGCATGCTTACGGAAAATAGCTTCACCAAGAACCTCACCTATAATAACAGCGGCAAGACCAATAACGATTGCACCACGACCCATATTAACATCAGCAAATCCCTGATACTGAGCAAACAATGAACCAGAAAATGCAACAATACCGTTAGAAAGAGCAAGAGCAATAATCTTTGCTGTATTAATATTAATGCCCTGAGCCTTACTCATAGCAGGATTTGCACCTGTAGAACGAATTGTTGAACCCTGTTCAGTACCAAAATACCAGTACATTAATATGATAAGTACAGCAGAAATGCACAAAGCTATTAATATAGCATTATTAATATTGCTTGCAGAGATTGCAAGCTGATAATTACGATAGCTGATTGGCAGATTTGATTTTCCAAGTATATTAAGATTAACTGAATACAGAGCAATCTGAGTCAAAATACCTGCAAGAATATCTGGAATACCAAAAGAAGTATGCAATACACCTGTAATAATACCTGCCGCAATACCTGCAAGAACCGAAACAATAATCGCCGACCAAATCGGATAACCATTTACAAGCATAATAGCAGTAACCGCACCACCTGTAGCAAATGAGCCGTCAACACTAAGGTCAGCAAAATTAAGAAGCTTGTATGTAACAAAAACACCAAGTCCCATAAGACCCCATATAATACCCTGAGCAATATTTCCTGGTAAAGCGGAAAAGAATGCCATAGGATTAAGTGAGGAAAAATAAGAAATCAATACATCCATTATAATTCTCCTAAAATCATAAGGGTGTCGCAAACACGACACCCCATATAGTCGTTAAACTTATTCAGCGACGATAGCCTCATAACCCTCAGGAATTGTAATTCCAAGTGCCGCACATCTTTCAGCATCATATTTTTTGGTTACATTTGGAGCATACTTAACTTCCATATTAGAAACATCTGCACCATTTGCAAGAATTTCATAAGCCATTTCACCAGTTGTGCAACCAAGCTCATAGTAGCTGATTGAAAGAGTAGCAACGCCACAGCCCTTACAAATACCCTCTTCACCTGTAACAATCGGAACATTTGCAGGAAGAGCAACATTATCAATTATACCAGTATTTGAAGCGGCAGTATTATCTGTAGGAATGTAGAGTAAATCACTTTCATCACAAGCAGACTTAGTAACAGCAGCAACATCATTTGAATCAGCAAAAGAAAACTCTTTAACAGTATAGCCTGCACTCTCAAGATGCTTAGTTATTTCAGTAGCCTGATATTTTGAGTTAGCCTCAGCTGAGCAATAAAGGATACCTACATTTTTCTTATCTGGGAAAAGCTCCTTAATCATTTCAGCCTGCTGGTCGAGTGGAGCAAGGTCAGAAGTACCTGAAACATTCATACCTGAAACGCCCTTCCAGTCGGAAATATCAAGAGCATAACCATAGTCTGTAATAGATGTACCAAGAATTGGAATATCAGGAGTAACAGTATAAGCTGCCTGCAAAGCTGCTGTACCATTACCAAGAATTAAATCATATTTTGAAGATGAAAACTGATTACAGATAGTAGTACAGTTAGCTGAATCGCCCTGAGCATTCTGCTCATCAAACTTAACATTATCTGCACCAAGCTTTTCAGTTAAGGTATCTCTGAAGCCCTTAGTTGCGGCATCAAGTGCTTCATGCTGAATAAGCTGACAAATACCTACATTGTACATCTTTGAAGTATCAGCAGAAATTTTACTATTCTCACCTGCATTTGAAGAAGAGCTTCCTGCACAGCCTGCAAGACCAACTGTCATTGTTACAGTGGCAAGTACGGTTGCCATAATTTTTTTAGAAATTTTCATTTTATATCCCCCTATAATATTTTTATAAATTTTAATAAAGTCCATAAATAAGCAATAAAAAAAGAACCTGCATATTCCTTTTTATAAATTGTAAAATAATATATGCCAATATCATCATATTAAGCAACAAAAGCTTTTACCCACATATTATACAACAAACAAAAAAACATTTCAATAGGTTATACAATTTTTTCACAAAAATAAATCAAAATTTGTAAATACTTATTTTATTGCAACATTTTTATCTCCAAGCTGATATTTTAATTCCTTTATCATAACATCATTAATATCAACCCACATATTTACAGGTGCTTTTACCTGCTTTTTAGAGTTTTCAAGATAAAATATTACAGGTGTTCTGCCCTCAAAAATATCAAGAACTCTTTTTGCTCTGAAATATAACTCTGTATTCAAATCGTCAATTTTAAGATACAATGCTGAATGTTGAGAAGCCTTGTTAGTAGTTATAATGTTCGGCTCAATTTTTATATCCTTGCACTCATCATTATTTCTTGCATTTTCTATTGTGTCACAGATAATTTTAGGTTCTTCATTTTCCTTAAAATTAAGCGAACCTCTGATTATTACAACATTTCCATCATTCAGAAATACCGCAAATCTATCATAAACATTAGGAAATACAACTATTTCTATTGAACCATACCTATCATTAATCTCAACAAATGCCATTAGTTTATTATTTTTTGTGAGCTGAGTTTTAGTCTTTGAAATTATTCCTACAACTGTCACCTTTTTTCCGTCATGATAATAATTATTTTCATTAATTAAAATATTACCAATTCGGTCTGCTCTCACAATCATTGAAAATTTTTCATAATCTTCCATAGGATGACCGCTCAGATACATTCCAGCTATTTCATTTTCCATATGCAATAATTCTCGCTTAGAAAATTCACTTACATCAGGAAGCTTCGGTTCAGCAGAAGCTTTATTTATCATATCTCCGCCAAGCTCAAAAAATGACATCTGACCACTTGCATTGTGTCTTGTTTCATAATCCAAGTCATCAAGCACGCTTTTCATAACAAACAACAGTTGCCTGCGATTTGCCCCCATATTATCAAAGGCACCGCATTTTATCAGGCTTTCTATCGCCCTTATGTTCATATTTCTGCCAAAATTTCTCTTACAGAAATCATAAAATGATTTATACGGCTTTCCAATTCTGTTTGCAATAATTCCGTCAATAAACTGTCTGCCAAGATTTTTAATTGCAAGCAGTCCATATCTGATATTTCCGCCAACTACAGAAAAACCAAGATTACTTTCGTTTACGCTCGGTGGCAATACCTTTATTCCAAGTCTTTTACATTCATTAATATATACCGCCATTTTATTCTGATTATCAAGCACGCTTGATAACAATGCTGCCATATATTCATTCGGATAATAGCATTTCAACCAAGCTGTTTTATATGATACCGTAGCATATGCGGCTGCATGAGATTTATTAAACGCATATGAAGCAAAGCTTTCAATTTCATCATATATCAAATTAGCTGTTACAGCATCTACTCCCCTGCGTAAACAGCCTTCAACGATTATTTCGTCACCCTCAACAAGACCATTAATAAATATCTGCCGTTCCTGCTCCATTACTGCGTGCTTTTTCTTACTCATTGCTCGTCTTACAATATCCGCTCTGCCAAGACTATAGCCTGCAAGCTTTCTGAAAATCTGCATTACCTGTTCCTGATATACTATACAGCCATATGTAACCTCAAGAATATCCTTTAGCAATGGATGCTTATACCTTATATGTGACGGATTATGACGGCAATCTATATATGTTGGAATACTGTCCATAGGTCCCGGACGATACAAGGAAACAACCGCAACTAAATCTTCAATGCTTTCTGGTTTTAGCTGAGTAAGTACATTTCTTATTCCTGCACTTTCAAACTGAAATACTCCGTCAGTATAGCCCTTTGAAATCATTTCAAATACTTTTTTATCATTTTCCTTAATATCATCCGAATTATAATTCGGATAATTATGCTTTATCAGCTTTTCGGCATCTGAAATAACTGTAAGATTTCTTAACCCCAGAAAATCCATTTTTAACAAACCAAGCTCTTCAAGGGTAGTCATCGTAAACTGGGTTACAACATTATCGTCATTTTTTGAAAGCGGAACATAATCAGAAACTGGCTTATCTGTAATTACAACACCTGCGGCATGCATTGTGGCATGGCGTGGCATACCCTCAATTTCTTTTGCAATGTCAAGCAGCTGTCTTGTCTGCTCATCATTATTATATGCCGCTGCAAGCTCAGAGCTTAATTTCATAGCCTTGTCAATGGTGATATTTAATTCCATTGGCACAAGCTTTGCTATTGAATCTACGGTTGCATATGGTATTGCCAATGCTCTGCCGACATCTCGAATTGCACCTCTTGCCGCCATTGTACCAAATGAAATAATCTGAGCTACTCTGTCCTCACCATATTTCCTGACAACATAATCAATAACCTCTCCTCTGCGTTCCTTACAGAAATCTATATCAAAATCAGGCATACTGACACGCTCAGGATTTAAAAATCTTTCAAAAAGCAAATCATATTTTATTGGGTCAACCGCAGTAATTCCTATGCAATAGGCACACAACGAGCCTGCTCCCGAACCTCTGCCAGGACCTACAGGTATTCCGTTTGATTTAGCATACTGCACAAAGTCATTTACTATAAGATAGTAATCAACAAATCCCATTTTTGAAACAACACTTATTTCATATTCCAGACGGTCTATTAAAGATTTGTCAGGATTATTTCCATAATGCTTATATAATCCCTTATAGCAGTTTCTCCTGAAATATTCAAGGTGACTTTCATTATTCGGAACATCAAATCGTGGCAGCTTGCGTACTCCAAATTCAAAATCAACATTGCATCTTTTTGCTATTTCATAAGTATTATCAAATGCCTTCTGATACTCAGGCATTGTAGAACGCATTTCTTCTTCTGTTTTCAGATAAAACTCATTTGTTTTAAACTCCATTTTATCTTCATCATTTATAGTTCTGTTAGTCTGAATACAAAGCAGAATGTTATGAATTGAATGGTCCTTTTTATCTATATAATGGCTGTCGTTTGTTGCAACTGTTTCTACACCAATTTCATTTGCTATACGCACAAGGCTTGGCAATATTTTTTTCTGTTCCTCGATATTATGATTTTGTAATTCTATAAAAAAATTATCCTTACCAAAAAGGTCACGATAATATTCAGCCTTTTTCTTAGCTGATGAATATTCACCGTCAAGAAGCTTTTGAGGTATTTCTCCTGCAAGACAGGCTGATAAACAAATTAAACCCTCGTGATACTGTTCAAGCAATTCATCATCTATTCTCGGTTTTGAATAAAATCCCTCAGTAAATCCCTTTGAAACAAGCTTGATTAAATTCTGATAGCCTGTATTATTCTCACAAAGCAACACCATATGATAATATCTTTCATATGATGATGTTTTGTCAAAACGGGATTGCGGTGCAACATAAACCTCACAACCAATAATCGGCTTTATTCCCTCTTTTTTACATGCTCTGTAAAAATCAATTACTCCATACATTACGCCATGGTCAGTAATCGCCAGAGAATCAAAGCCTTTTTCCTTTGCACTATGAGCAAGCCTGCTTATACGGCACGCACCGTCAAGCAGGCTGTATTCTGTATGTACATGTAAATGTGTAAAAGCCATTTTTACTCACCTATACATTTAGCATTTATTTTTCCGTCCGCAAATTCAAGTGTAAATTCATCATCAACCTTTAGCTTTTTTGCAGAATTTATCGCTTTACCGTTCTTTTCAGCAATAGCGTACCCTCTTGCAAGAACAGAAACAGGGTTTAAGGCATTTAAGCTTGTGGCTGAATTTTTTAATTGATTTTCCTTTTCAGAAATTAATTCGTACATATATCCTTGAAAATATGCAAGATAATCATTCAGCTTATGCTCAAATTCTCGCATATTCGCTGTAGGAGATACAACAGCCACTCTGCTTTTAAGCTCGGAAAGATTTTTTGAACACGAATTTATTTTCAAATCAAGCATAGAGCTTATATACTGATACTGAGTATTGTAGTTTTCAAGAAGCTCAGATTTATCAGGCACCGCCAATTCAGCAGCAGCTGAGGGTGTTGGAGCACGCAAGTCAGATACAAAATCACATATTGTAAAATCAGTTTCATGACCTACAGCAGAAATCACCGGAATTTTGCAATTATAAATTGCATATGCAAGCTCTTCGCTATTAAACGCCCACAAATCCTCTATTGAACCTCCGCCCCTACCGATTATTATAACATCGCAGGCATTATTTTCATCTAAAGTTCTGACCGCCTCAACAAGCTGTTTGGGTGCATTTTCTCCCTGTACAAGAACAGGGCAAAGCACAACATCTATACAAGGAAATCTTCTGTAAAGTATATTTTTTATATCCTGTACAGCAGCACCTGTCGGAGAGGTTATAACACCCACAGTCTTTGGAAACTCTGGAACAGGCTTTTTGTGTTTACTATCAAACAAGCCTTTATCTTCCAAAGATTTTTTCAACTGATCATAAGCAATGGTCAGAGAACCAATTCCGTCAGGCTGCATATCTTCAATATAAAGCTGATACTGTCCTGACGGCTCATATAACGCAACTCTGCCACGACATATAACCTTCATACCGTTCTGTGGCTTAAATTTCAATCTGCAAGCATTTCCTGCAAACATAACAGCTTTAATAATTGATTTTTCATCTTTTAACGAAAGATAGATATGACCACTTTTGTAATGGTCAGTAAGGTTAGAAATCTCACCTGTTAAAAAAACAAAATTCAGACGAGAATCATTTTCAATAATTGATTTAATATAAAAATTAAGCTGAGAAACCGAAAGAATTTTTGGTTTAGTAAATTCAGGTGTGTACATTTTTAAACTTCCTGTAAGTAAGATAAGCAATACCTGCGGCATTGTCGGTAGAAAATGACGGCTCAGCAAATACTGCATTGAATTTTTGTGTAAAGGAATTTTTAATAATACTGTTTGACATCACACCGCCTGCATACAAAACAGGAAGTCTGCCAAATTTCTCAAACAGCCTTTTAGTCATAAGTGAGAGTGTACTTTCTATGTATTTCAAACAGTATGAGGCAACATATTCCGCACTCTTATTATTTTCAATCAGTTTTCGGCATTGGTTTTCAATTCCACTCAGACAGCAATCTGCACCCTTTAATGTAGGTCTGACAATAATTTTTTCCTGATTTTTCAAAGCAAGCTTTTCAAGCTCTGCTCCGCAAGGAAATTTAAGCCCAAGCATTAAACCTACTCTGTCAACCGCCTGACCAGCATTCAAATCAAGTGTTTTTGCCACTAATTCAAGCGAAAAGGCCGTATCATATCCCTGTGCCATAACTGCCTCAGTAGTACCACCACTTATATGAAATGCCAAAAAATTTTTCTTAAAAAGGTCATCACGCTTTGATGAATATAAAACGGCAGAGATATGCCCCTCCTGATGTGAAAATGAAAACAAAGGAACATTCAAAGCAGAAGAAAGTATATGTGCAGAATTTTGACCGACCGTAAAACAAGGCATATATGAACCTTCTACAGGACGAGGACGAACAGAAACACCTATCGCTTTAATTTCAGATGTATCAACATTTTTTACAAGCTCTTCAAAAAGTATATGAAGCTGTTGAGTGTGATGAAACACCGCATCACTCTGTCTTAGTCCAAGCTGACCTGATTTTACCGGCAAAAGCTTTTTCTGTTGTAGCATTTCGCCTGTTTCTGAATTGTAAAGTGCCGTAGAAGTGGTATAATTTGAAGTATCAATTCCAAGAAAAAGGCTCATTTTTTATTTGCCTCTGCCTGATAATCACGATTAAATGAACCAAGAATACCATTAATAAATTTATTTTCATCAATAGTATATTTTTTAGCAAGCTCAACAGCCTCGCTTATTGCAACGCTGTCAGGAACATTGTCAACATATTTAATTTCATAAATCGCAAGACGCAAAATTGCAAGTGAAGGCTTTGAAATTCTTGATAAGGACCAACCCTTTTTCAAATATTTTTTAATATCCTCATCAATTTCAGCCTCTTTATCTTCAATAGCGGTTACAACTGCCTGAGCATATGCACAGACACCGCCTATAAACATTTCGCTGTGTTCATCAATAGTCATTTCAAGAGGCTCATCATCAAAGGACTTTGAAAACAACAGCATAAAAGCCTGTTCTCTTGCCTCGCTCCTTGTAAGATTGACATATTCTTTTTCATTTAAAAAACTCATTATAATACCTGCTTTTCAAAGTATTTTCAGCATAATTATAACATAGCTTTAAAAAAATGTAAACATAAATAAAACAAATGACAGGACAAAAACCTTATTGTTGCAAATAAGTCTTTTTTGTGTTAAAATATTAGCAAAGAAAAATATGGGAGTGAAATTAATGATTGCTATAATTGACTATGGTGCAGGAAATATCCAAAGTGTTAATAAAGCATTAAAATATATTAATTGTGATACTATTGTAACTAATGATAAAAATATCATAATGAAGGCTGACGGTGCAATTCTTCCAGGAGTTGGCTCCTTTGGTGATACAGTAGATACAATGACAAAAATTGGTATAAAGGATACAATTATTGATTATACAAAAACAGGAAAACCTTTTTTAGGTATTTGTCTTGGCTTACAGCTTTTGTTTCCGTCATCTGAGGAAAGCCCAGAGGCTGAGGGACTTGGTATATTTAATGGTACAATAAAAAAAATCCCCAATGGTGAGGGATTAAAAATTCCACATATGGGCTGGAACAGCTTAAATATACTCAAAAATGACGGAATTTTCAAAGGGATTTCCGGTTCACCTTATGTATATTTCGTACATTCTTATTATCTCGATGCAAGCGATAAAAATATAGTATCTGCCCAGACAGAGTATGGTGTAAAAATTGATGCATCAGTTGCAAGCAATAATATATTTGCAACTCAGTTTCATCCTGAAAAAAGCGGTGAAACAGGATTAAAAATTCTTAGGAATTTTGCAGATATTGTAAAGGAGGGTTAAAAAATGTATGCTAAAAGAATAATTCCTTGTCTTGATGTAAAAAACGGACGAGTAGTAAAAGGAATGAGCTTTGTAAACCTTGTAGATGCAGGAGATCCTGTAGAATGTGCAAAACAGTATGATAAGCAAGGAGCAGACGAGCTTGTTTTTCTTGATATAACAGCCTCAAGCGACTCACGCAATATAACTATAGATATGGTAGAAAAGGTTGCAAATACAATATTTATCCCCTTTACAGTAGGCGGAGGAATAAGAAGTGTAGATGATTTCAATGCACTTCTCAGAGCAGGAGCTGATAAAGTATCAGTTAATTCTGCGGCAGTACATAGACCAGAGCTTATCAGCGAGGCCGCATACAAATTCGGAAGTCAATGCGTTGTTGCGGCAATAGATGCAAAACGCAGTAAGGACGGCTGGGAAGTTTACATAAATGGTGGCAGAAAGCCAATGGGATTAGATGCAGTTGAATGGGCAGTAAAATGTGAACAGCTCGGTGCAGGAGAAATACTGCTTACCAGTATGGACGAGGACGGACAGAAAAACGGCTATGACATAGAGCTTACAAAAGCAGTATCAGAAAGGGTAAATATACCTGTTATAGCCAGCGGAGGAGCAGGAGCATTGGAGCATTTTTATGATGCATTTACAAAAGGCAAAGCAGATGCAGTATTGGCGGCATCACTCTTCCATTTTGGAGAAATTCCAATACCTGAGCTTAAAAAATATCTCAATGAAAATAATATTCCTGTTAGAATTTGATTTAAATTTTTTAGAATAAATCTCAAAGCTTTCAGTTGACACAACAAATTAATAGCTAAAATTAAAGCCTGTTTCACTAACGAATAATGAAACAGGCTTTTTTGGCGTCCCTGATTGGATTTGAACCAACGGCGTTTCGCTTAGGAGGCGAACCCTCTATCCAGCTGAGGTACAGAGACTTATTTTCAGTATGTTAATATTCTATATTAAAAACGAGCTTTTGTCAAGAATAAATATTTAAGGCTGTAAATGAAGCTTTATATCCCCCATCCACAGCCTTAAATCTGTATTAGAAAATTTACTTTATTTATTCTTTTTGTATTCTGCCCCTGAAAGCTTTCGATTAAGCAAACGCAAAATTAAATTTACGATAAATGCTAAAAACAAAATTACTGCAAACCAGATAACAGACATTATTATACTTTGTTCGTAAACATGTAAAAACGGATATGGTCCATATATTACCTTAGTAATGTTTAATATCACCGCAATTATTGCATACAACAATGTTGGTGCAGTTCCAATGATTGAATGTTTTATATTGTAATTGTGTATTGGTTCAAAAAATATAAATGATACTATGGATAAAATCGGACATAAAGTATGAAAGTATAATAAATCATACTTAAATAGCATATGTACATATCCATCTTCATGTGTCGGTGCAAGAACTGTTATTACAATTAAAAAGGTTACTGCAAGACAGGTTACAATTAGAAATTTTAACAAGCTAACCCATCGAGGTATTACATTTGCATCTTCTTTTTGAATTGCTTTTACTAAGAAAGGAATAAATATCGCACTTGCAATAAGTGAGCATATATTACTATCATTAGTATAAAATACCGTCAATTCTGAACCATATCTTCCTATTGCTATTATTAATCCGATAAATTCTAATATTACAATAAGAATATTTAATACAAGTGCTATTTTTAATCGTTTTTTTACTGTTTTTGTCATACTATATCATCTCCCTACTTATATTATCATATTATTGCATTTTGAACAAGCAAATTCTTGCCAAATTTCTTTTATTATTGTATAATACTATAAAAAGAGTAAAGCCGTATTCCTCTTTTGAGAAATACGGCTTACAGCAGAGCATCAATTATCTATTTGATGGGCAATTATTTTTGTTCTGATTGTTCTGCTGGTTCTTGTTCTGGTTGTTGTTCTGACTGTTCTGCTGGTTCTGATTGTTGTTCTGATTCTGGCTGTTCTGCTGATTCTTGTTCTGATTGCTGTTCTGCTGGTTTTTGTTCTGATTGTTGTTCTGACTCTGGTTCTGGTTAAAGTTCATTTGTAACACCTCCTTGACGATATTTATTATTAACTGAAATTACGGTAATATACATATGAATGATTTTTTATTTAGAATGAAATCATTGCTTGGTGATGATTTTGATGAATTTTTAAAATATTATAATTCTGATAATTTTCGTGGCTTGCGTGTAAATACTATTAAATGCTCCGTTGAAAAGCTGAAAAATCTATTAAATTTTGAATTAATTCCTACACCATTTTGTAATGAGGGCTTTTATATTCCTCAGGATATTAGTTCTTTGGGTAATAATCCACTGCACCACGCAGGAGCTTTTTATATTCAGGAACCGTCTGCAACCTCTGCTGTTGAAATGCTTGGTGTGCAAAAAGGCGATTTTGTGCTTGATTTGTGTGCAGCTCCAGGAGGAAAAAGCACCCAGATAGGTGCAAAGCTGAATGGTACCGGACTTTTGTGGAGCAATGAAATTGTTAAAAACAGAGCTAATATTTTGCTATCAAACATTGAGCGAATGGGCATATCTAATGCCGTTGTATCTAATTGTCATCCTGATGTGCTATGCTCTGCTCTTGCAAATACATTTGATAAGGTTCTTGTCGATGCTCCTTGCAGTGGTGAGGGAATGTTCCGTAAAAGCTCTGAAGCTCGCATAGATTGGAGCATTGAACATGTTAAAAGCTGTGCAGAGCGTCAATTATTAATTTTGAACAGTGCCAAAAACGCTTTAAAAAGTGGCGGTGTGCTTGTATATTCTACTTGTACCTTTTCTCAGGAAGAAAATGAAGGTGTAATAACTCAATTTCTTAAAGAAAATCCTGATTTTGAAATTGAAAATGCGGAAGTTAATTTTGGACGACCTACGCTTGAATATGCACGAAGGATTTTTCCTATGGATGGTGGCGAAGGGCATTTTGCAGTTAAACTCCGAAAATCAGGTACATTATTTAATAATACTGATGTAATTCGTAATCAATCAGAAAAAATTGATAATAAGATTTATCAATTTTATGATGAGCTTTTCTGTGACCGTCCATTCGGAGAGAATATTTCTATAATTAAAGATAAAATTGTTATTTTACCAAAAAATCTGAATATTAATACAAAAGGATTGCCAATTTTGCGTGCAGGTGTAATTCTTGGTGAAATCGTAAAAAATCGCATTGAGCCTCATCATAGTGTGTTTATGGCGACTAAACCAAAGCAATGCAATAATAGCGTAGATTTTGATGTAAATAGTAATGAAATATCCAATTATCTACATGGTCAAGAAATATCTGTATCATCAGATATAAAGGGTTATACAGCGGTTTGCGTAAATGGCATTGTCACAGGATTTGGAAAAGCATCAAACGGCAGATTAAAAAACAAATATCCGAAAGGACTTAGAATATTAAGATGAACAGATTATCAGATATAGGAACTATTAAAGATATATTAAGCAGATATGGATTTACTTTTTCAAAATCCTTAGGGCAAAATTTTTTGATTAATCCCTCAGTATGTCCGAGAATGGCAGAGCTTTCTGGTGCGGGAAAGGGCGTTGGAGTAATAGAGGTAGGTCCGGGAATTGGTGTTCTTACAAATGAGCTTTGTAAGCTTGCCGATAAGGTTGTTGCTGTTGAGCTTGACAAAAGATTATTGCCTGTACTCGACGAAACCCTTTCGGAATATGACAATATAAAAGTTGTAAATGCCGATGTAATGGAGCTTGATTTACATAAGCTAATAGAGGAGGAATTTCAAGGAATGGAAGTTGTCGTGTGTGCAAATTTGCCATACTACATAACCTCCCCTGTCATTATGAAATTGCTTGAGGATAAGCTCCCAATAAGTGCGATTACTGTTATGGTTCAAAAGGAGGCTGCTCAGAGAATATGTGCTGAGGTTGGTTCAAGGCAAAGCGGAGCGGTAACAGTATCCGTAAATTATTATGCAAAGCCAGAAATGCTCTTTAATGTGAGTGCAGGTTCATTTATGCCTGCACCAAAGGTTGACTCGGCAGTTATCAGGCTTGACATATTAAGCGAGCCACCTGTAGATGTATATAATGAAAAGAAATTCTTTGAGGTTATAAAAGCATCGTTTTCGCAACGCAGAAAAATACTTGCCAATTCATTATGTTCCGGTCTTTCGCTTGAAAAATCCAAGGTATTTGAAATACTTACTGATTGCGGAATTTCTGAGAATATCAGGGCAGAAAAACTAAGTCTTAAAAACTTTGCAGACATTGCAAATCATTTATAAGGTGACATTATGAAGATGAATGGACTTTATGTTGCAGGATTTATTATATTATTCCTTTGCTTACCGTTATTTTTTGCAGGTATTATTGTTGCCTATCTTTTTGAAGAAATATATCTGAGTGCAATTTTTACAGCAGGTGGTTCATTTCTTGCATTGCTTGGAATAATATTTACAATGCTTAGTAAACCCAAAAAGAAGAAAACTGAAAATAATCGTGATGAATAGAATAATAATGGGTATGGTGTTCAGCCATACCCATTTTGATTACGATAAAAATGCAAAGCAGAACAGGCTGTCATCTGACAGCCTGTTCTACGATTGTGTGTTTTATGAAAATGAATGTTTCTCTGAAGAACCATACATTAACCAGATTTAAGCAAAAACAAATACTGATTTATGTGAGAGATAAGAAATAAGAAATTAAAGAGGTTTTTGTTACACATAAATCAATATTCATTTTTATATATTATACTATTTTTGTGTGACTTTTTCAAGGTTTATTAATGATTTTCGCTTATTCGCCAATCAAACTGACAAATTGCATAAAAATTACGCTTAATATTTGTGTATTATTTTTTCTAAAAATGAAATAATCATTGATTTGTTTAATATCAAAAATTTTGATTTGTACATAATTAACAAAATTTTAAATTTAATAATAAAAAAATATTATCTAACAAAAATTCTATTCAAGAATAATTCAATTATTATTTTGTTAATCAAGCTTATTAAAAATTTTTTCTTATTCAATGCCAAAGTACTGAAAATGGGACTTATTACCGTTTTATCACTTTTAAATGAACAAATGTTCGATTTGTAGTTGAATTTCACTTTTTTTCACATTATAATTATATTAAAGGATATGAAACGCCCCTAAATATCCTTTGAAATGATGAATAATAAGATGAAAGGACGATATGTTATGAATTATGTTGAATGGTCAAAGGAGTATTATGAAACTGCTGAACAGATTGGTATGGTTATAAATAAATTAAAAAATGGCAGAAATAATCTTAATTCTTCGGAGAAGAAGGAGATTGACCAAAAAATAGCCCAGTACAAAATATACTATAATGAGTGCATACTTATTGCAAATCACCTTGCAGGGAGAGCAAATAAGATATATGCATAACAGGAGGTTGAAAATTTGAAGACACAGTTGATCAGTCTGACAGACAAATGCTTAAATCATAACCTTTTAACAAACAGCACAAGTAACAGTGAAAGTCGAAACAGAATGAAAAAAATACTTTATTCTGCTATACAGTCAGAATTAACCGACAAACAAAAAAACTGTATCATTGAATATTATATTAACGGAAAGAAGGTTAAGGATATTGCTAAAGATTATAGCTTAAATCCTTCTACTGTGTCAAGACATATTTCAAGTGCAGAGAGAAAACTGAAAAGAATTGCATCAATTTATAGTTGAGTTCTAATTAAAGGCTGGAGATTTTCTTCAGCCTTTTAATATAAATAAATTATTGTCTATATTTTGAAAATAATGTATGTAATATTGTTCAGCTATTTATACAGATTTTTTTAAACATTTTCTTAAAATGACATTTATTAAGATTTGCCTGCAAAATAATTTATTAGACATATCAAATAATAACTGATATTATTACGATAAATAATTTTGACTCTATATATTTACTGCTCACAAAATGTAACAATGTATTTAAAATTCAGAAAATTCTTATTAACCTCAGTAATCGGCGTTAATGCAGCGGGCAGCAAACAACTAAATGAAAAAACTGATTCAAATTATCTTGCTTTGACCACAGGTGGTGCAAAAAACTATACTGCAAGTATGTATGACTATGTACTTACAAATGATGGATATATCTATAAAGTATCCTTTAATAGCTTTAAAATGGAATACCGATATTTTTACAGGAGATAACACACTTGATAATAACGGCATCAAATATAGTATGGATAAAACCCAGACTTATCATATTTATGCTCATTGGATTGATGTTGGTACTGTAGCAAAAGACTCGAATGATGAAAAAATATCCGATACCAATACTTATGGTGGATTTGACTTGTTTGGTACTCAAATCAGAAACTACAAATTTGATATTAATTATAACGAAAATGACCCATACTATGATTATGAAAAAAGGAAGCTTGGACTTAGATTTGTAACCTCAATCCGAGATGACCTGCTCAAAGATGTTGATAATGTCTATTCAAAATATAATTATTTGTATGACGAAGACAGCAAGCAATACACCGCTCAGAAATACGATTTGAGCAAAAATCACTATGTAGATAGTTCAGGCAGCTATGCCCCACAGAACATAAATTATGGTTATGTACTGGCTACAAAGGCTAATGCCCAGAAATTTGCAGAGCATTATGGCTATGATACCATTAAATATAATGCGACTAATGTTAATGGAGAAAAAACAACATCTACATATAAATATGTTCAAAATGTAGAGTGTACAAGCAAGGTTGGTGGATACAACACCCGAACAAACATTATTGACCACAGAAACTGGACAAATGGAACAGATGATACATCAGATGACTACAGAATAATGTCAATGGTAATTACATATAATGATGCAACAGAAGATAATTATGCAAAAGATGTTGTTGCAAGAGCATATCTGAGATACATTGACGGAAACGGATTAATCCGAACATTTTATGATGATTATGACGGAAATTCTGAGTATCTAAAGGGGTGTTGTACTAATTTTACATATGTAAATAATAAAATTATAAGTTTGCTTGATATAACAAATTTGAAGCCAACATTTTGATTAATTTTAGGGCAAGGAGTGATGTGTTTGCCGGTGATTAAAAAAGAATATTCTGAACCTGAGTTTAAAATTTGCAGGTTTACCGTCAAACAGGACTTATTGACAGGTTCAGAGGATCACGAAAATGCCTATGTAGATATTGGTGATTTAGATGATATTTTTGGCGAATTTGATTTTGACTTCGATTTTGGATAATACAAGATACATATAATAGACTATCAGCGGTATTAATTCTTATGATTGATACCGCTGTATTGTTTTTTCTCAAATTTTGCAAATTAGTGTAACTTGACTTTATTCGTATTATGATTATAATTATTGTAGATAAAATAAATTTTTGCATTTATTTGTGTATAAATTCAGGAGTTATTTAAGAATGAGTAAAAAGAAATTATATGTGAAAAGAACAGTAAAAATACTGTCATTAATTTTATTTATTTCGGTAGTATCAATACTTCTTCAAAATTATATTCTATTACATTATGACCACAATACGCTCCGATTTGATGGTTTTTACCTTGAGGATGAAAACTCTATAGATGTTGCATTAGTTGGAGCAAGTGAGCTTTATGCAGATTATTCAGCTGTTTTAGCCTATGAGAAATTTGGATATACAAGCTATTCACTTGCAACTCCTGCCTCCCCTATTACTGTATATAAAACTGAAATTCAGGAGATTTTAAGGACACAAAATCCAAAATTAATTGTAGTAGAAATAAACGGTGCATTATACGGTAATGATGAACATATTGAAAAAGAAGCAAATATAAGAAATACCATTGATAATATACCATTTAATGAAAACAAAAAGCAGTTTATTTCTCAATATATTTCTACAGATGACAGGTCTGGCTATTATTTTCCCTTATTAAAATACCATTCTGCATGGAACGATTATCCACAAGCATTTAAATTTGTAGCAGGTATCTACAGCCAGCATAAGAGAGGATTTACCTATATAAAGGGCTTTAAGACTAAGACAAATATTTATAAATGCGATGAAAAGAATTATAATGATAAGCTTGCAAATGATGATAGCAGGAAAAACCTAACAGAAAAAAGTGAAAAAGCACTTCGTGAGCTTTTGGAGTATTGTCAGGATAATGAGCTTAATGTTTTATTTGTAAGAATACCACACATTGTACTTGATGACGGATATACAAGATTTAAGCGTGCAAATACGGCAGGAGATATAATCAACGAATATGGATATGATTATCTGAACTTTGAAAGATATAATCAGGATATAGGACTTGATATAAACAATGATTTTTATAATGCTGACCATATGAATATATACGGAGCAGAGAAATTCACCGAATATTTTGGTAATATTCTTGTCAAAGATTATAATATAAAACAGCTCAAGCATACAACTGAGCAAACGGAAAAATGGGATAAATGTGTAGAATACAATCACAAATTTTTAAAATATTGCGATAATCTCATAAAAAATAATAAAGAAGAAGAGGTGCAGGAGGATTATCAGACACTTAAAGAAATAGATAAATATTGTAGTGATAATTAAACCTTACTTGCTAATACAAAAAGTGCTGAAATCCTAAAATTTCAGCACTTTAATTTTTAATTTATTTTATCACTTAACAACGATAGCCTGTTTGCCAATCTGCGAATATCTTTCCTCTGCGGTTTTTCTATCATATGATGCAATCTTTCCTGCAACTGAATCGCAGAAATAATAATTCTTTTCGTCAAATCCTATAAGCACCATACAATGCTCGTTTTGTTGCCAGCTTTCGGTATCACCGATTTTTAATTTGGAATTTTCATCTACATAGTCAACTATCCAACTGTCTTTTACATACGGCTCCTGCATATATGTTGTTTCCCATACCATTACCGGTATATCGTTTAGTATATATTCATCACACAGCTGTTCAAGCGGTACATCTGACAAGGGATACGCCTTCAATGATTTTCCTGTAGTTTTTATAAAATTATTCATACACTTTGCCATTGCTGGTGCATAAATTCCATGCCCAGTATAAATATCTCCTGCATATGCTGAGTCCATTGCAGGTCCATAAAGATTTCCGTCAATTCCATAATATACAGGCTTGGTTATTAGAAATTCATCAGAAAATCTGTATTCATCAATATCAAAGCCAAAGGATTTCAAAAGCATTGTGCAGGCATATACTTCACAGCCTGCCTTAAGCTCCGTTTGAGGAATTACAGGAACTCCCTGTATCTGATATGAAACAGGCTTTGTTACAGGCGGTAAGGTTGTTTCTGTTTGCTCTGTAGCGGTTGTTTTTGGCGACTTTGAATTTACTGCCGTTGCTGTTACTATAGTTATTAAAACAATAATCGTAACTATGCTTATCAAGGTTACTCGCATAGATTTATAACTTAGAAGATTTCTGAAATGTCCTATAAGTGTTGTATTATTATTTCTGCGATTTCTTATATCTGATTTACGAGAAACATTTATATTTATATTTCTGTTTCTTATTGAATTTGAACTTTGATAATTACCAAGATAATTTTCAAAATATTCATCAGTATATTTTCTTGGGCTATCATCAAGTGAATAGTTGTGTTCTGTTTCAAAGCTCATATACTCATCGTTCATAAATTATCACATCACTTTTTTCAACAAAAATCTCATTTGTATTATAACATATTTTCAAAAATCTTTCAATAGTACAAATTTTTTCTTTGTAATATTTCACAATATAAAAATATAGGTGTGCAACACTATGATTACACACCCATATTTAAATAATAATTTTAACTTGCATTTTTAATCTGCAATCTCAATCTATCTGAAATCATTGCTATAAATTCACTGTTGGTAGGCTTACCTCTGTCGTTATGTATTGTATATCCGAAATATGAATTTAAAACATCTATATCTCCCCTGTCCCATGCAACCTCTATTGCATGACGAATTGCTCTTTCAACTCTTGACGATGTGGTTTCATATTTCTTCGCTACTGACGGATAAAGCTGTTTAGTTACCGCATTTATAATTTCAGGCTTTTCTACTGACATTATGATTGAATCTCTTAAGTATTGATAGCCCTTAATATGTGCAGGCACTCCGATTTCTCTGAGTATATCAGTTACTTTAACCTCAATTCCGTATGAATCATACATCATTGGACTGCCGTTAAACATATTATTCTTGCCCCTGCGAACCATATTAACAATATTTTCACAAAGACTTTCAACGCTGTATGGCTTAAGCATAAAATAGCTTGCACCTGATGACATAATTTCTCTTTCAAGAACAGGGCTGTGAAAGGAGGAAAACACCATAAAAACAGGTAATTTTGCATTTTGCTTTTTAAGTGTACGCATAACTCCTATGGCATCAATTCTTGTCATAAATGAATCCATTAATACTACATCAGGCTGTTCAGCATTGATTTTTTCGCAAAGCTCGTTGCCGTCCTTTGAACAGAATATTGCAGAAATATTATTTGTACTTAACATCTGCATATCGTCCTGAGTAAAATCTGCTGAATCTTCGGTAACTATAAGTTTGATTTTGTTTTCCATTTAAAAATTCCCCCAAGGTTTTGTGTTGTATTTATATTACCATAAAATGGTAATTTTGGCAATAGTTTCCACGTACTTTTTTTATAAAATCCGAAAAAATATTTTTTTCAACAACTAACACATAGCTTTATTCCGTATATTTTGGAGAATTTTTATATATTTATGCCTATGACACAATTTTATGTGATATTATTTAAATCAGACCACTTGTGATTATGCAATTCGCCATAATTCAGCAATTCAGGATAATCCCATTGTCTTAGCACCTCATATGTAGCTATTGCAACTGAATTTGATAAATTCAGACTTCTTGCCTCATTAATCATAGGTATTCTGAGTGTGGTATCAGGATACTGCATCAACAATTCCTCAGGCAAGCCTTTTGATTCCTTACCAAAGAGCAAATAGCAATTATCAGGGTATTCAACATCTGAGTGACGGTGAAGACCCTTGGTTGAAAACATAAAATATTTACCACCCTTTGTCTTTTCCAGAAAATCCTGCAAGCTGTCATAATATGTAATATCCAGAAAATGCCAGTAATCAAGACCTGCGTGTTTCAGTTTTTTATCATCAATTTTAAAGCCAAGAGGTTTTACAAGATGCAGACTTGCACCTGTTACTGCACAGGTTCTTGCAATATTACCTGTATTCTGAGGTATTTCAGGCTCAACAAGAACCAAATTTAATTTTGCCAAAACTTATCACTCCATTTTAAAAAATCTTTGTTTATTATATTGTAAATCGTAAACAATAATATTGCAAGATAAAATCTTGCAAAAATTTTGCGGAGGACAAATAATTATGCAATCAAATACAATGATGGATATGGCAAAGGGTGCGGCTATAGGTATGGCGGCAGGACTTGCCGTAGGATATATCGGTAAGAAAACTATTGACGAAAATCCTAAAATCAAGAAAAAGGCTAACAAGGCAATACACGCTATGGAATCAATAGTGGATACTGCCCAGTATATGTTCAAATAATTTGCGGAACTTTAAAAGCATAGACTTTTGGAAATAAATCAAAAGTCTATGCTTTTTTCATACATTATAAATACTCATTTATCGTAATCATCAAGAAATGAATGTTCAATTCCATTGGATTTGTAGCCTACAAAGGTATCAAGACATACTGAATGAATACTGCTGAATATGCTTTTTTCAATATTAGGATTTCCCTTTTTTAACTCCTTAATCAGCATTTTTATTTCCTGTCGTTTTGACTCTCCTATACCGTCACCACTGGCATTTATACTTTCAGTAAGTCTGCAAGCACATTGTATAAATTCAAGGTCATTGTAGCGTTTCCAAGCTAAAATTGAGTTTTCATTTATACAATACAGAGGACGGATTAGCTCCATTCCACTAAAATTAGTGCTGTGTAGTTTTGGTGGCATTGATTGAAGCTGTGAGCCGTAAAACATACCAAGTAATGTTGTTTCAATAACATCATTATAATGGTGTCCGAGTGCTATTTTATTACACCCTAAATCCTGAGCCATTTTATATAAATGCCCTCTTCTCATTCTTGCACATAAATAACAGGGAGATTTTTCTGTTTTAGTAGTTACATCAAATATATCTGTTTCAAACACTTTTATTGGAATATTAAGTAATTCCGCATTGCTTTCAATCTTCTGACGATTAACCTTATTATATCCGGGGTCCATAACTATATATTCAACATCAAATTCAACCTCGCTGTATTTTTGAAGATGCTTCATAAGCATTGCTAAAAGCATTGAATCCTTACCGCCTGAAATACATACAGCAATTTTATCGCCCTTGTTGATAAGCTTATAATTCTTAACCGCCATTATAAACGGATTCCAAATTTCTTTGCGATACTTTTTTATAATACTTCTTTCAACCAATTCATACTTAGTTAGCTCTCTGCCCATTTTCTTCCGTCCTATCTGTTGCCTATTAAATTTTATCAATCAGGCACTATTTACTATTTAATGATAGCATTATTAATTGCAAAAGTCAAATAAAGCTATTTAAAGTATAAAAAGCAAGCAATAATTATCTTATCGCTTGCTTTAATTTATATATTATAATAGCAATACTCATTCAATCAAGCATACTGCGTGTGCTGATATTCCTTCAAGTCTGCCTGTAAAACCAAGCTTTTCTTCTGTGGTCGCTTTAACGCTTATACAGCTTATATCTACACCGCACGCATTTGCTATTATTAATCGCATATTTTCAATATGTGGCTTTAGTTTCGGTTGCTGGGCAATTACTGTTGAATCAATATTTACTATTTTATAGCCGTTTTCGGCTAACACCCTGCATACTTCTTTCAAAAGTAATATACTGTCTGCTCCTTTAAATCTGTCATCAGTATCAGGAAACAGCTTTCCAATATCTCCTAATGCCGCTGCTCCGAGCAATGAATCCATTATTGCGTGTACAAGTACATCTGCATCTGAATGTCCAAGCAAACCCTTTTCATATGGAATTTCTACTCCACCAAGTATAAGCTTTCTTTCATCTGCAAATTTATGTACATCATATCCATGTCCTATTCTCATTTTATCCTCCGATTATTTATCATATCTTGTTCGCAGAATACTCTGAGCAATAGTTATATCAATAGGTGTAGTCAATTTTATGTTTTCTTCATTTCCCTTAACTACTGTTACTTCGCAACCCATTTTTTCTATTAATGAACAATCATCAGTAAAGCTGAATGATTTATCATCTGCATTGCTAAGTGCAAATTCATACAATTCACGCTCAAATACCTGTGGTGTCTGAACTGCTCTGAGCTGTGAACGAAGCGGTGTGGTTTCAATAATATCAAAGCCATTAACAATTTTTATTGTATCCTTTACAGGTACTCCCAAGGTTGCCGCTCCTGTTTCAAAAGCTACCTCAACAACCCTTTCAATCTCATCAACTGTTATCAGCGGTCTTGCACCATCATGAATTGCAAAGTATTTTGACTGGCTATCTACTGCCATTATACCGTTTTTTACACTCTCTGCACGAGTTGCTCCACCCTCAACCAAGGCTTTCACTTTATTAAAGCTGTTTTCGTCTGCAATAGCCTGTATTCTCTGCTTGTCCTGTTCTCTGCAAACAACAATGATTTCATTTATAAGATAACAATTCTGAAAAGCTTTAAGTGTGTATTCTATTGCAGGTCTTGACAGCAAGGGGATGAATTGCTTGCTGTCAGCTATGCCCATTCTTACTGAACCACCTGCCGCTACGATTATTGCTGAAACAAATGCTGACATTTTTATTCCCCCATATATCAGATTTTTTCAAAAGCCTGCTTTAAATCATCTATTAAATCATCAACATTTTCAAGACCTACAGATAATCTGATTAAATCAGGTGCTACACCTGCTTCAATTAACTGTTCTTCTGTCATCTGTCTGTGTGTATGACTGGCTGGGTGAAGCAAACAGGTTTTTGCATCTGCAACATGAGTTGCTATTATACAAAGCTTTAAGCTGTCCATAAATTCAATAGACTTATCTCTGCCACCCTTGATACCAAATGCAAGAACACCACAAGAGCCATTTGGAAGATACTTTTTAGCAAGTGCATTGTACTTATTATCCTCAAGGTCAGGATAATCAACCCAAGCAACCTTTTCATTTTCACTCAAAAACTTTGCTATAGTAAGTGCGTTAAAACAATGTCTTTCCATTCTTATATGGAGTGATTCAAGACCATTTGAAAGATAAAAAGCATTCTGAGGTGACTGAATTGAACCCAAATCACGCATAAGCTGAGAGGTTGCCTTTGTAATATATCCAAGCTTTCCGAATTTTTCAGCATAAACAATACCATGATATGACTCATCAGGCGTTGTAAGTCCTGGGTATTTATCAGCATTAGCCATCCAGTCAAAATTACCACTATCAATAATAGCACCGCCAACACCAGTTGCATGACCGTCCATATACTTTGTAGTAGAGTGAGTAACTATATCTGCACCCCATTTAATAGGCTGACAATTAATCGGTGTAGCAAAGGTGTTATCAACAATAAGAGGTACACCATGAGAATGTGCAAGCCTTGCGAATTTTTCAATATCCAATACTGAAACAGTAGGGTTTGTAATTGTTTCACCAAAAACAGCTCTTGTATTTGGCTTAAAGAATTTTGCAAGCTCTTCTTCAGGCAAATCCTGATCAACAAAGGTACAATCAATACCCATCTTTTTCATAGTAGTTCCAAGCAAATTATAAGTACCGCCATAAATAGCAGATGATGCAATAATATGACTTCCTGTTTCGCAAATATTAAAAAGTGCAAAGAAATTTGCAGCCTGTCCGCTCGATGTAAGCATACCTGCTACACCGCCCTCAAGCTCAGCAATTTTTGCAGCTACACAATCATTTGTAGGGTTCTGCAAACGAGTATAAAAGTATCCGCTTGCCTCTAAATCAAATAATTTACCCATTTCGTCACTTGTGGCATATTTCCAAGTTGTACTTTGATAAATAGGAAGCTGTCTTGGCTCTCCGTTTTTAGGTGAATATCCTGAATGTAAGCATTTTGTTTCGTTTTTCATTATTATTTATCCTCCATAAGTTCATTTGTTATAATTTATAATAAACTTTTAATTAATGCAGTAATAAAATCTGTACCCCATACTACCGCACAAAGCAATGCAATAAACAAAAGTGCAGATATTAGTCTTATAAATGTGCGTTTTGTACTGCTCATATTTTCAAAAGCATCATCAGACGGCTGAGCCTGCTCATCTGATATTTCAGTAGCTTCCTCCTTAATTGCACCAATACCAACGCAAACATCATAAGCCTTTTCATAATCAGAGTATGGAACACGCAAATCATATTCCGCCGTATCATAACCTGTAACAGAATTAGCGGACAAGTTTTTCTTTTTTGCAGATGTTTCAAAAGGAATAGAATTATCCTTTAAAGCGGCCTTAATTCGCTCAAGCTCAAGCCCATATGCTGAAAGAATAAATACGGAAGTATTATCATCTTTAATAACAGTCAAAGAGCATTTACAATTCTCGCAGGAGGTATTCTCATCATTATAAAGATGATGACATTTTTTACAAAACTTCATAAGTAACTCCAAAAGTCTTATATATATAATAGTATATTGTACCATAAAAAAGCGGTATGAGCAATACCCCTGTTGCAAAAGAGAAAATTTATTTTCCTAAATTGCAATACAAATCTGGCAAAAATAAAAAGCAAGCAATCACCTAACATCATTGCCTGCTAAATTATTTGGTTTCAGAATTTTATTTTGATAATATTAAAAACATAAATAAAGCTTATTGCTTCAAAGCTCTTTCAAGCCAAACATCAGCAATATCCATTGCAAGATACAAGTTGCCTTTTTCACTTGCTTTTAAAATTCTCTTGCGTGGTGAAAGCTCAGGGTCTGTTGCCATAAGCTGTACACTTACCTTGTCTGCTACATCTAATCCATTAACATTCGTCTTGCTTTTAATATTCATTCGTATTACATATGGTTCTTTCATATTACCATAATATATCTCATCGCCACAGCGTACAAGCGGTCTGCCCTTATACATCTGAAACTCCTGAGTTGACTTTTTGGTATCTGCCACAGGTTTCATCCTTTCTTATACATCAAGATATGATTTTACCAGTGCTTCGAGTAGGTCGTCACGGTCGATTTTACTTATAATATTGCGTGCGTTATTATATGTTGTAATATATGTGGGGTCCTCACTCAGGATATATCCCACAATCTGATTTATTGGGTTATAGCCTTTCTGTCTGAGTGCATCATATACTATGCCAAGACCGATTTTTATCTGGTCATCCTTTTCTTCGCCAAGCGAAAAAATCATTGTCTTATCCAACATACTGAAACACCTCCTGAATTTTGTTACACTTTATTATAATATATTCTGCTCAAAAATTCAAGGGTATTACGAAAAATCAAACTATTTTCACATAATTTTCACTTACTTTTATGTAAAATGCCAAATATTATTTTTTTGCAGAAAAATGGCTCTGATTATACCAGAGCCATTTGCACAATCTTTATTAATTAATTCCGTTTATCATACCTTCTGGCAAACAGCATTAATTGACTCAGGAATTTCTGTTTCATCAGCAGAAACAAGTAAAACAATATTTGTTGATGCAGTTTCTGAAAGCTCCTGAAGCTTCTTTGTGAATGCTTCAAGACCCTCAAGACCATTTGGACAAATCTTGAATGTTGAGTCAACAAGAATATCAGTAACATCATAGTTACCAGCACAAATACCGCTGATAAATCCGAAAAGCATATCATAGCCTTCAATAAGATACTGCTCAGTATCAACAAGTCTTGCCTTGTGTGTTACATCATAAGTAAGCTTTGAGCCTTTTTCAATAACAACAACATTACCTGATGATGCTGCTACAGCCTCGTTAGCAAGAGCAATAAGCTTTTTAGTTTTTCCTGTACCTTTTTTACCAATAAGTAAAGTAACCATAATTAGTTCCTCCGTATTATTAAACTTTATGAAATCCGCTATCACAAGCGAATAATATTTACATAAATTACTTTAATCTTGCTTCAAGAGCAGCCTTCTGGTCTTCATAGCCAGGCTTGCCAAGTAAAGCAAACATATTCTTTTTGTAGCTTTCAACACCAGGCTGATTGAATGGATTTACACCAAGCATATAACCTGAAATTGCACAAGCCTTTTCAAAGAAGTAAATGAGATAGCCAAGCTCGGTTTCGTTCATTTCAGGAACATTGATAACAATGTTTGGAACGCCACCATCATTATGAGCAAGAACAGTACCTTCAAAGGCTTTCTGATTTACAAAGCCCATTGTTTTTCCAGCAAGGAAGTTAAGACCATCAACATTAGTAGGGTCTGTGCCAAGAGTAACCTCTTTCTGGCACTTATCAAAGAGAACAACAGTTTCAAACATAGTGCGTCTGCCGTCCTGAATGAACTGTCCCAAAGAATGAAGGTCAGTTGAGAAGATAACACTTGCTGGGAAAATACCCTTGTTATCCTTACCCTCACTCTCAGCAAAGAGCTGTTTGAACCATTCTGACATCATTGTATAAGCAGGCTCATAAGAAACCATAACCTCCATAGTCTTACCCTTACGGTAAAGAATGTTACGGATAGCAGCATATTTATAGCAATCATTTGTGCTTAAATCATCGTTGTCAAAATCCTTCTGAGCGTTTGCCGCACCCTGCATAAGAGCATCAATATCTGCACCTGAAACAGCGATTGGAAGAAGACCTACAGCAGTAAGAACTGAGAAACGACCACCTACATCATCAGGAACAACAAATGTTTCGTAACCCTCTTCATCTGCAAGAGCCTTTAAAGTACCCTTAGCCTTGTCAGTAGTACAGAAGATACGCTCTCTTGCACCGTCTTTACCATACTTGTTTTCGAGCATTTCTCTGAAAACTCTGAAAGCAATAGCAGGTTCAGTAGTAGTACCAGATTTTGAAATCATATTAACAGAAACATCCTTGCCCTCACAAAGCTCCATAATTTCAGCAAGAGCAGATGAGCTGATAGAATTACCTGTAAAGAAAATCTGTGGAGTATCCTTGCAGGTAAGGTTATAATTCTGTGATGTTAAGAACTCAATAGCAGCTCTTGCACCAAGATATGAACCACCTATACCGATAACAATGAATACATCAGAATTTTTCTTGATTTTTTCAGCAGCAGCCTTAATGCGTGCAAATTCATCTTTATCATAATCAGTAGGAAGTGTGAGCCAGCCAAGAAAATCATTGCCAAGACCAGAACCCTCGTGGAGAGTTTTGTGAGCAACCTTAACCTCAGCAGCTACGCCAGCATACTCATGTTCATTTATAAAGCCTTTTAAATATTTGTCTGTAATTTTTGTAGCCATTTATAATTCCTCCAAAATACCTGTTCAGAGCAAAATCACTGAACAATTCCTTTGTTGTATTATTATACTATAATACGAGTATTTTTGCAAGGTTATTTGTCAAAAAATTATAATGAAAATAGAGAATTAAAAACATAAGCGAAAATCAATCCAAAACTTGATGCATCTACATTATCCGTTGCAGTAATTTCGCATATTTTTACAGGCTCTCCCCCAACTGAATATGTAAGTGTGCCTATTTTCTGTCCCTGAGAAACTGGTGCTTCAAGCTCCTCTGGCAAATCAATAATTGTTTCAATTTCCTGCTTGCTGCCCTTGTCAACGGCAATTTTAGAAGAAACCTCGCAGTTTAGCCCTACACTATCAGTCATTCCACCGCTTACAGAAATATAAACTGGCATATCCTCAGGCAAGGTTAATTCCTTGACAGAAATATTCGCAAAGCCGTAATCAAGCAAAGCCGCTGCATCTGAAAATCTTTCCTTTCCTGTCTTGCATCCAAGCACAACCGCAATTAAGGACACATCTCCCCTGCTTGCACTTGCCGACATACAACAGCCTGCATCATTAGTAGTACCTGTTTTCAAGCCAGTAATTCCGTTATAGGTTTTCAGCAATTTATTTGTGTTTACAATCTGCGTTTTTCCGTCACGCAGATTATCAAGCCATATTGATGTATAATCAAAAATTTTTTCGTGCTTCATAAGCTCCATTGACATAAGTGCAACATCATTTGCAGATGTAATATGACCGTCCTCATCAAGTCCGTTGCAGTTTTTAAATACTGTATCACTCATCCCTAATTCAGTAGCTTTCTTGTTCATTTCTTCAACAAAGGCATCTTCACTTCCGCTGATATGCTCTGCAAGGGCAACTGCTGCATCATTGGCAGAGGCAACTACCGTAGCCTTTATCATATCATCACAGCTCATTGACTCACCATTTTCAAGCCAAATATCACTGCCTCCCATTGAAGCTGCGTGTTCAGATGCAGTAATTGTATCATCTAAACTCAGCTTTCCGCTATCAATAGCCTCAAAGGTAAGAAGTAAAGTCATAACCTTAGTAATAGAGGCACAAGGGCGTTGCTCGTGGGAATTTTTATCAAAAAGCACCTTTCCTGTATTGGTTTCAATCAAAATTGCAGACGGTGCAGTAATGCTGTCATCAGCAAGAGCAGAAACCTTAGTCGGAACAAAGAGCAAAACAACTATAGAGCAAAACAGCACTACAGAAACTAACTTTCTAATCATCATAAAAAACACCTCATTTATATATATGAACAAGGTTTATTTAGTATGAAAGAATAAAAACAAGCCTGAGCCTTACCAAATCAATGAAAAAACAGATTTATTTGTTGATAATCAAATATAAACCGCAAAATGTAAAAACGGTCACAGAAAAGACTGCGACCGTTTTTGGGTATATTGGGTTATAGAAGGAATATATCATATTAAAATAGAAAGTATAGAAAAATTTAAAACTAATATAATCATAATTAATCCGAAAACACTACAAAGTTTCATTCTATACTCATTTTAAATAGAGCAATTCAAAGCTCTTAACATTGAAATTATTTTACTATATAACCATAAGCAAATTCAGTTGCATTTGCAACATAATAAAAAGTAATATATAAAATTTGTATTTATTTTTTTGTTAAACAATTACAAAATTTTCATTATTATTCTAATTTGATAAAAAGGCTGTGAAAACAGATTCAATAAAACCATATTTTCACAGCAAAAATTTACTATTCAGAATATTTTAATATGTCGCCAGGTTGACACTCCAAAGCCTCACAAATTCCCTCAAGAGTGGAAAATCTTATAGCATTTACCTTATTATTTTTGATTTTTGATAAATTCACATTAGTAATTCCTACCTTTTCGGCAAGCTCATTAAGCCCCAAATGTCTTTTAGCCATCATAACATCAAGTTCAAGCACAATTTTGCCCATAATTCACCTCTTAAATTAAACCCTCAGCATCTTTTTCAAGGTCAGCACCATACTGAAAAATTCTTGATAAAGCCAGAATAACAATGCCAAAAAATATACCGCCTACTGATAATACAGCAGTCCCTGGTATTCCTGAAACTAAATGAATTGCTATTGAAGCAATAAACTGTATAATAGGAATTGAGATAGCAAAAATACCAATTTCTCGAATCATACGAACATTATCAGGCTGGAAAGGAGTTACGCCCTTAGAATGTTTTGAATTACCCTCAGAAAGCTTAAAAACAAGATAAATATTTCTGAAAATCATAGCACCAAGTGTACCGGAAATAATACTTGCAATAAATAGAATTAAAGCTACAGGCTGCATAAGCAAACCGCTTTGTTCATAAATAATTTCACATTCTAAACCGTTTATGGAAAGATATGCACCATCCATTCCAGATTTTAAAAGCTCTGCGAGCTGTTGAGGAGCAACAACCGTCAAAATAGTAAGTAATAACATTACCGCAGTTGTAATCCACATAGCAATCTCCGAAATCTTACAAATAATTTTTACCGCTTTGTTCATAATAATTTCCTCCGAACATTAATTTTTATTCGTCATTCGTTTAATATTTATCGTTTGACGATAAATAGAGTATAGCACACTAATTATCGCTTGTCAAGATATTTTTATCGTTTTTCGTTAATTTTTTTATTTTTTCCGTAAATTATTAATTTATATGTAAACATCTGAGCTATATTTCATTTATCATTTAAAAATTATTTCAAAAGGCTGTGAAATGAAGTTCAGAACCTCCACTTACACAGCCTCTTTTATTTTACTATATTATTTTAGAATATCATCAGCAAGCTTTTCAAGATTAGCTATATCACTGCTCTTTAATGCTCCCTTGATTGTCACCTTGTCAGGAATTATTGTAATATCCTTCATATTTTCAAAGTATGTTGTCATTATCTTTCCTGCCATTGGTGCCCATGAACCATTTTCTATCATTCCGACAGTTCTGTTTTTGTAGCCTTTGATTTTTAAATGATGTAAAAAGTCATTCATTACTGGGAATATATCTGCATCATAGGTTGGTGATGCTACTATCATTTTACTATATCTGAATGCATCTTCAATACACTCTGCAAGGTCTTCCCTTGCAAGGTCTGATATTGCTATTTTTAAATCTGTTTTACTTTCGAGTATTTCCTTGAACTTTAATACTGCCTGTTCCGTATTTCCATGTATTGAACAGTATGCTATAAATATTCCCTCAGTTTCCGGCTCATATTTACTCCATTTGTCGTATAGTCCTATATAATATCCGAGATTTTCAGTAAGTACAGGACCATGCAATGGACAGATTTTTTCTATTTCAATAGCTGATGCCTTTTTAAGTAATGCCTGTACCTGAGTGCCATACTTTCCGCAGATATTAAAATAATATCTTCTTGCCTCGCAAGCCCAGTCCTCATCAGTATCAAGGCTTCCGAACTTACCAAAGCCGTCTGCTGAAAAGAGGATTTTTTCGGTGCTTTCATATTCTACCATTACTTCTGGCCAATGTACCATTGGTGCCATAATAAAAGTAAGATTGTGCGAACCAAGGCTGAGTGTGTCACCCTCCTTAACAACAACCTTTCTATCAGTTATGTCAATGTCAAAATACAATGGCAGCATATTAAAGGTTTTTGCATTGCCTACAAGCTTCATATCAGGATATTTTTCAGCAAGCACCTGTATATTTGATGCATGGTCTGGCTCAAGGTGACTTATTATGAGATAATCAGGATTTTTACCTGCAAGCTCTGCTTCAAGATTTTCAAGCCATTCCTCAGTTTTTCTTTTATCAACTGTATCCATTACAGCAATTTTTTCATCAAGTATTACATATGAATTGTATGATATACCATTTGGCACAATATACTGACTTTCAAATAAATCTATAGTTTTATCATCAACACCAATATATTTTACGCTGTCTGAAATCTGTGGTTTCATAAAAAATCTCCTTTAAATCATTTGGCGGATTGCATAAAAAGCCACCTTTATATGTTGTATTATACTATCAAACTACAAAAAAATCAACATATTTTATTGAAAAAGCCGTTAATATGTGCTAATATTAGTTTATATGAAATATATGGAGGAAAAATGAAACACACAAAACAAATTGAAACTAAAAAAACTAAAATACTGAAAATCATCGACAGGTTGGTGCTAATTGTCCCTGTTATAATTCTGATTTCTGTTCTTTTACACGAAAACGGATACAAATATATACTGGAAAGCTTTGCTGAATCAAGTAAAATCGGATTTGTAATGATATTCCTTTTAATTCTGGCAACCTTTTCAACCTCGTTTCCGATTGTGGCAATTACAAGGGCGATAACTCATACTATGCGAAAAAATGCCGTTAAAGCCACAACCTTTAATGTACTAACTGATTTTGAGTATTACAGAGAAAAGCTTACAGGCATTTCACCTGCTGAAATTAGTATGCTTACAGACCTTAATATTGAATTATCAAAGGATATATCAGCCACTATTTTAAAATATACATTAATGGGAATTGTTGACACATCGCAAAATCAGGTAATTGTATTAAATGACAATCACCCAGGTTTAAAGCCAAGCGACAGATTTTTGATTAATTCTTTCAAAAATAATACTTTTAATGGAGCAGTTGCATTTCAATGGAGGAATATGGCAAAAAAGGAAGTTATCAATGGCAGATTTCTGAGGAATAAAAAACTGACAGTAGGAACAACCACCGGCAACTGCATTTCGTGTTCATTAGGCTGTCTTTTTCCGATAATCGTACTCCTTATTACTTACATATTTGCGAGTACACCGACATTTGAAAGCTATTCAAATATGTTAGATGCAATCCCAGAAAACACAAGTAATGCAGAGGCAATAAACATACTTTTCAATACCCCGTCATCATCGCTGTTTTCATTTATGCTTATGATAATCGGAATAAGTATTCCTGCTTCATTAATAGTCCCCATAGTAGTAGCAATATGGGTTATTGTAAAGACATTTACAGGTGTCCGATACGAAAGAACCTATGAAGGTCAGGTATTGACCGAAGAAATCTACGGAATTAAAAATTTCATACACGATTTTTCAGACTTGTCAAATGCAGATAAAAACCGTTTGATTTTATGGGATGATTTTCTGATATATGCAGTACTGCTTGAAGAAAACGAAAGCATCATAAATGAAATTATAAAGCTAAAAAATGTAAATTTGATTAAGTTTAAAATATAAAGGAGAATTTTTATGGAACCAAAATATATAATAATCGGAATTATCGCACTAATAATTATAATCTTAGTTGGCTGGCTGATTTCAACACGCAACAAATTTGTAGTTTTAAAGAACAGAGTTCAAGACCAGAAATCTCAGGTTGATATTCAGTTAAAGAGAAGATATGACCTTGTACCAAATCTTCTGGAAACAGCCAAAGGCTATGCAGGCTTTGAAAAAAGCACACTTGAAGCAGTAACAAGAGCCAGAGCAAACGCAATTAACGCAAAAACAGCACAGGAAGAAATCACAGCAAACAACAATCTAACAAACGCCCTAAGCAGATTTATAGCAATCAGCGAAAGCTACCCTGATTTAAAATCAAGCAAAAACTTTATCGCACTTCAGGAGGAGCTTTCAGCAACAGAAAACAAAATTGCATTATCAAGGCAGTTCTACAATGATACGATAATGAAATACAACAATGCAATCCAGCTGTTTCCTGCAAATATAATAGCAAGCATATTGGGATATAAAAAGTACGAATATTTGCAGGCAACAACCGAAGAAGCAGAAAGTATCAGATTTAATTCTGATTCATTTAAGATGTAATAAAAAGAAGAAGAATAAAACGGCTATCCACACATTAAAGTAGGGACAGCCGTTTTTTAGCGAAGAAAAAAGTACGAACTCTTTTAGCAAGTCCGTACTTGAAAGAATGAAAAAAATATAACAAAACAAATTGAAATATCATATCAATATCTTTTGTAGTAATCTTAAAACAAATTACTCAGCTTTTCTTTTGGCAAAACAATCACTGCAATAGTAGCTTTTACCTTCCATAGGCTTAAATGGAATTTTTGCAACGCCACCGCACTCAGCACATGTTGTTTCAAAATACTCTCTTACTGGTTTAGTCGCACTTTTACGAGCCTGTCTGCAATCCTTACAACGCTGTGGCTCATTCTGAAATCCTTTTTCAGCATAAAATTCCTGCTCACCAGCAGTAAAAACAAATTCATTACCACATTCCTTACAGACAAGAGTCTTATCTTCGTACATCGAAATTTACCTCACTTTATAGAATTTAGGGTAAGTGCCAATCCTGAAAAATCAGGAAAAATTATGAGCAGAGATTTTTCGTCTTGCCCTTTGCAAGGCATTATCAACGGATTTTTCAGAAACGGAAAGCCTGTTGGAAATTTGCGAATAACTAAAGCCGTTTCCGTACAGCATAAGGATTTTAAACTCCATATTTGAAAGAATATCAGCTAATCTTTCAAATAATAAGCTTATATGCTCCCTAAGCATCAACTGCTCCTCAGGACCTTGCGTAACATCCTCAATCGAATCATCAATTTCATCAATAAAAACAATATTAGACCTTGGAATTTTACGCGCTGTATTGGAACTGCGTATTATTGAAATGAATCTGCGTTCAATGACAATCGACATATAAGTGCTGAAAGAAACGGATTTATCGAAATTAAAATTTCTACACGAATGTAAAAGACCGATAAGACCTTCCTGAACAAAATCATTATGTTCATAGCCTTCTGCTGAAAACTTGCGAGCAATACGACCTATTGTACCAATATACCTGACAGAAAGTTCATTGAAAGCTTTGTCATCACCATTTTTGACCAGTTCGGCGAGAACATAATCAGGGAGTGAAGTATAGGAAAGTGCGGTTTCACTCATCATCTCACCTCAAAACAGTAATCCTATACTAATAATATAATATCTTGCCATAAAAGTCAATATCTATTTTAAATTTTTCGTAAAATAATAAAATTATTTTAAAAACTGTTTGAAAAATATATAAATATGGTACTATAAAATCAAAATTAGCAATAAAAAACTAAAATAAATACACAAAGCAAAATAATACTTTAGCATAGTGCAATGTTAATGAAATAAACACAAAAAGTAATAAGCGGATTACAAAATAACATTTATCTTTTAGAATAATTAACCGCAACAGCCTGAGAAAGTGAAATAAAAATAATAAACAGCGGAGTAGTAATCGGTTGAGCAATATTCACAACAGCCTGAACAGCATAGCAAATGCCGGAACACGCAAAAGCAATAGCAACAGGATTTTTTGCAGAGGCTTTAACAGCATTAGCAATGGCACTTCCGATAAATATAAGGTATGAGGTCAAACCAAAAACACCAAGAGTAATCAAGTAGTTAATATATTCATTGTGAGCCGCATTAGTAGAGCTGTCGCCAAACTTCATTAATTCACCGAAATAAGGTTCAAAAGCATAATAGAAGGTATCAGGACCGGTTCCGAATAATTTTTGAACAAAAGGCAAATCACCAAAAATCCAAAAAGCTCTAATCCACATAAATCCCCTGTGTGTTCCCCACTTATCGTTAAATCTGAGAAGAGTATCAAAGCTTCCAAGAGAAGCAGAGGTATTAATAAAACTGTAATAAACAGAAATTGCAATCATAGTAATTAAGGCAAGTGCAAAAAATACTGAAATAGTAACAGGAACAGCCTTAGGAAGTAAAATGTCAGGATATTTATGATTAAATATATACAAAACAACAGTTATAATCACAACAACCGCAAGAATAATGTAGCTAAAATTATTATAAACAAAAAATTTCTGAAACCTGTCCATACCCTTAGAATAATCATTCATAAAGAATGAAAATAGCCTTAATAATTTGGCAGAAAGGAGCATAACAGCAAGAGAAAAGAAAAATCTTTTGAGTCTTGAAATATTTCTTGAAAACCAAATAAAAAAGACAACCAAAACAAAGCCGACACCGACAATACCAGAATCACTATCAGCGGTCATTAAAGAAGCAAAGCCAAGACCGCAGGCAATATAATAAATAATTCTAAGAACATTATTTTTAGCAACAACAGACATAGCAATAAAAACAGGCAAAGCAATGCAAATAAAGCTTGACATAAGATTTTTATTCCCAATGGTAGAAGTAAAATTAGCAATAGTCTGTTTATCAGAAAGACCGATATACATACCGAGAGGGTCCCAATAAAAGCAGTTCAGAACGGCAAGCAGAAACACAACAGAAGCCCCCACCGCAAAAGCAGTAATAACATATTCCTTGAAAACATACAAACGAGTAATCATAAAATAAACGGCGATATAAACGGCAGTAAGAATAAGACCATTATTTCTGCCGGCAGTACCAGCAAGGGAATCGAACTTATAATCCGAAAGCAAGGTAGAAATTATGCTGACAACCAAAAAGGCTATAGCAGAATAATCGGTAAAAGAAAAATTCTTGAGCTTAAAAAGTCTGTCATCAGAGGAATTAGTATCATAACCCGACATAGCAATAACGCTTAAAACCGAAATAATAGCAACCAAAGAGGCGGCAAGAAAAAAGCCATACTTATCGTGACGAATATTAAAATATTCATTAGTAAAGAAAAGCGGAAAAGCGGTAAACATAATCAATAAATAATAATTAACGAGAGCATTTTTCATACCATAGGAAAAATTTTTGACTTTGCCACCAGACTTATGTTTCAAAGAATTATTATAACTCATAAGAAATCCTTTCAAGAAAAAAAGTAATATATATAATATTATACCTTATAAAGGATAAAGTCAAACAAAAGAAGATTAAAATTAAATAAGCTATTGTAATTAAGGGGTCAAAATGCTATAATAAAGCCAAAGTCGGACAAAAATATCAAATTAAGAAAAGCGAAAAAAGCAAGGTGAAAAGAAATGAAAAAGCTGATAATATTTGGATTTGACGGAACGATAGCAGACACCTCACCGGGAATACTGCATTGTTTCAATACGATAGCAGCATCAATGGGATTTCAACCGGTAGGACGAAAGAGCTTGTATGGAGTAATAGGATTTTCGTTAGAAAACGGCTTACGCAAATTATTTGATATGACAGATGATGAAGCAGAGTATGCAATACACAATTATAGTAAGCTGTATTCAATGAAAGGAAAAGAGATGTTTTTGCTGTATGAAGGAATGGAAGAAACATTGAAGAAGCTGAAAGCAGAGGGATACAAGCTGGCGATAGCGACACAAAAGCACGATATGTACACAAGGGATATGCTTGAAGCATACAAGCTGACAGAATACTTTGATACAATATGTGCAACAGATGTGGTAAAAGAAACGACAAAAGCGGACCTGTTGAGAACGGTGTGTGAAAGATTAGGAGAAAACCCAAGTGAAAGTGTATTTATCGGAGATAATTATGTAGATGCACAGGCGGCAGAAGAGATAGGAATGGATTTCATAGCAGTATTGTATGGCTGGGGATTTAAGACAAGAGGAGAAGCCGAAAGATACAACTGTAAAGGGATACTTGAAAAGCCGACAGATATATATAGTAGAGTAAGTATATTGTAAATAAGAACGGATATAAAAGAGAGCGAGAAATCGGCAGAAAGAGAAAGACCTAAATTGCAATATCAAATCGGACAAAATTAATAGTTATATTTTTGCTAAATATTCAAAAAATAAGTCATTTGAGAGAGTGTAAAATAAAGTGTGTAAGTCAGAAAAAACTTGCATGCTTTTTGTAATTATCGAAAAAGTGTGCTACAATGAAAGAAAGGACAAAAAAGGAATGAATACAATGACC
>JAKSRB010000030.1 GCA_024403825.1 Ruminococcus sp.
TTATAGGTTGAATATACATCTACACCTTTTATTCTCAAATTTTTTATAAGTAAAATTTCATTTTTAGAAATTCTTTCCCCTACTGAAATTATTGGTATTCCTGGAGGATATGCCCAAACATATTCCATTGAAATATGTCCCTCTGCTTCTTCAAGCTTAACCTCCGTCTTTTCATATAAATATCTTTTTGATGAGCAGAATATCTTTTCAGGTAATGTAATGGCATAATTTTCAAAGTATGATTTTTGCGAAAATGTAAGTCTTTTATCAATTTCTATTAATGCCGACAACAAACGATGATAAGCCACAGGATTATCACAAACAGAGGTCATTGCAATTACATAATTTGAATAAGCCATTTCTGTTTCCAGCTTATATTTTTCTCTTAGAATTTGTGCAAGCTCAGTTCCTGATATATCTGTATTTACTGTTGAAATAATTATTTTTCCAATATCATAGTCAAAAAAATTATGCTCATATTTATCATTTGCTGAATTTAATACAACTAATTTATCAAGGTTAAAGCACATAGAGTAAAAATCTCTAAGCCATTTGGAATATAATTCAAATTTTATCTTGTTATTTTCTACATATTCAAGACATTTTTCAATAGATGCCATTAATACATATGACGGACTGCTTGACTCAAAGATTGAAAGATTTTCAGCAAATTTTTCTGAAAGTATTTTGTCATTTGTTAATAGTAAAGCTGTTTGTGTAAATGAAGGTAAGGTTTTATGAATACTTACTACAACTGCATCTGCACCACAGCTTATTGCTTCTTTCGGAAAGTTATCACCAAACGGAAAATGTGCACCATGTGCTTCATCTACAAACAATTTAGCATTATGCTTATGGCAAATTTCTGCTATAGCACTAATATCAGAAACAATACCCTCATATGTAGGTGATGTTATAACTACAAGCTTTATATCAGAATTATTTTCAAGAAGGTTCTTGATTTGCTCAGGCTTGACCGATGAAAATATTCCAAATGCTTCATCTGTGTCAGGTAATATATACTCAACATCAAGTCCACAAACCTCTACAGCATTATATACTGATTTATGACAGTTTCGAGCAATAGCAATTTTATCCCCATAATTTGTCATTGCTCTTATTGCGGACAATATTCCGCCTGTTGCACCATTGACAAGTAAAAATGCAGAATTTACAGAATACAATTTTTCAGCTTTTTCTGCAATTTTCTTTATACAGCCCTCAGCATTATGCAGATTATCAAAATCATTGATTTCCGTTATATCTATTGAATACGGTAATATATCGTCATTAAGATTTCGTTTATGTCCTGGCATATGAAAAGGATATATGCCGTTTTTTGCATAATCACTAAGCTTTTTATACAGCATATATCCTCCTTTTAAATAATGAACAAGCATTATTTATTTAATTTTATTAAAATTAATTTGTACCAAATTCCCTTAATTCAAGCCCCTTGTTATGCTCTAATGCCCAATCAATGCTCCAGTAGCTTGTAAACAGCAACAGGTGATTTCCTTTCAAATCCTGAATACGCTTTGTATCTGATGCTAAATCAAGGCTTTTAGGGTCAAGGTCATCATTAACAATCCATCTGATATATTCATATGGAAGTGATTCCATTATAATATCTACATTATATTCATTTTCAAGACGATATTTTAATACATCAAATTGAAGTGTACCTACAACGCCAACAATAACCTCTTCCATACCTGCATCAAGCTCTTGGAAAATCTGAATAGCACCCTCTTGTGCTATCTGGTTAGTACCTTTAATAAACTGCTTGCGTTTCATAGTATCCTTTTGACGAACTCTTGCAAAATGCTCAGGTGCAAAGGTTGGTATTCCCTTAAACTGCACCTTATTGCCTGCTGAACATATTGTATCACCAATAGAAAAGATGCCTGGGTCAAACACACCTATAATATCACCTGCATATGCTTCTTCAACTATTTCTCGTTCCTGTGCCATTATCTGCTGAGGCTGTGACAAACGCATTTTTTTATTTCCCTGAACATGAAATACTTCCATATTCTTCTCAAACTTGCCACTACATATTCTCATAAACGCTATGCGGTCACGATGTGCCTTATTCATATTTGCCTGAATTTTAAATACAAAGGCTGAAAATGAATCTGACATAGGTTCAACAGCCTCATTTACTGTTTCTCTTGGCAAAGGTGAAGTAGTCAATTTAAGAAATTGCTCAAGGAATGGCTCTACACCAAAATTTGTAAGAGCAGAACCAAAAAATACAGGTGTAAGCTCGCCATTACGGACTGCATCTAAATCAAAATCATCACCGGCACCATCAAGCAGCTCTATATCATCAAATAAATCCTGCTTATGGTAATATCCAATAGTATCTTCAAGTGATGGGTCATCAAGTGCAAGCTCGGTTTTCTCAACCTCTTTCTGACCGTTATTGGCAGTAAATGATAAAATCTTTTCAGTCTTTCGGTCAAAAACTCCCTTAAATTCCTTTCCTGAACCAATCGGCCAGTTTACAGGATAAGTATGAATACCAAGTACATTTTCAATATCTTCAAGCAAATCAAAAGGATTTTTTGCATCTCTATCCATTTTATTAATGAATGTGATAATCGGTATATTACGCATAACACAAACTTTAAAAAGCTTTATTGTTTGCTTTTCAACACCCTTTGAACCGTCAATTACCATTACTGCGGAATCTGCCGCCATCAATGTACGATAAGTATCCTCCGAGAAATCTTCATGTCCGGGAGTATCAAGTATATTAATACAATAGCCATTGTACTTAAACTGTAATACAGATGAAGTAACAGAAATACCACGCTGTTTTTCAATTTCCATCCAGTCGGAAACTGCGTGTTTAGCAGTACGCTTGCCCTTTACTGAGCCAGCAAGGTTAATTGCTCCTCCGTATAGCAAAAGTTTTTCTGTAAGTGTTGTTTTACCTGCGTCAGGATGCGAAATAATCGCAAAAGTTCTGCGTTTGGAAATTTCTTCCTGCAATGAACCCATTAACAATCATCCTTTCGGAATATATTTCAAATCAATTTAACATACTTTATTATTTTACTATTTTTTAGGGTTATATGTCAACCAATATACTAAAATTTTTTTGAAATTTATATTTTTCCTTATGTTTATATGAATGAAAAAATTTTCAAAAATTCTTTACAAACCCTTGACAAAATAATTAAAATGTTGTAATATATTTCTTGTAAAGGTTACAAAATAGTTTTTTCCTATTTTTTCATATACCTTCCAAATTTGGGGCAGAAATTTTGTTTCTGCCCCAAACACTTTATTAGGAGTTTTATTATGGCTAATAGTATCGGTCTTTATATTCATATACCCTTTTGTAAAAGCAAATGTCCTTACTGCGACTTTTACAGTAAGAGAGCAACTGAAAATGATTATTCTGAATATGTAAAAATACTTCTTGATAAGTTATTATTTTACAGTAAAAACTGCAACCAGACTGTAAATACAATATATTTTGGCGGAGGTACCCCCAGTATCCTTGGAACTGACAGACTGTGTAAAATTCTCTCTGCCGTAAAAAATCATTTTACGGTAAGCACTGAAGCTGAAATCACGCTTGAAGCAAATCCTGACAGCGGAAAAAAGCTTGATTTTAACAAATTGTATTCTGAAGGATTTAACAGGCTTTCTATAGGTATGCAGAGTGCAGTTGAAAAGGAATTGAAAACTCTTGGAAGAATACATTCTGCAAATGATGCTAAACAAACGATATTATCCGCAAAAAATGCAGGATTTAATAATATTTCCCTTGATTTAATGCTCGGTATTCCCCACCAAACCTATGAAAGCTTGCAAAAATCTATTCAATTTTGCAGTGATTGCGAAGTAACACATATTTCATCATATATTCTAAAAATAGAAGAAAATACACCATTTTATAAAATGCAAGAAAAACTGGCACTTCCAAATGAAGATACTCAGGCAGATTTTTATTTGAAAGCTGTTGAATTGTTGGATAAACTGGGTTACAAGCAATATGAAATTTCAAATTTTGCCAAAAAAGGCTTTGAAAGCAGGCACAATACAAATTACTGGAAATGTGGAGAATATATTGGTATTGGACCATCCGCACATTCTTTTTACAAAGGAAAAAGATTTTACTATGGTCGCAGTATTGAAGATTTCAAAAATGATGTTATAATTGATGACGGTATCGGAGGAACGGAAGAAGAATACATTATGCTTTCATTGAGATTAAAAAGCGGACTTAATTTTAATGAATATAAAAATAAATTTAATAAGCCTATATCAGACAAGCTTATTAAAAAAGCAAAACTATATCAAAAATCAGGTTATATGGAAATTGACAACGATAAAATCTCATTTACCCCAGAAGGGTTTCTTGTATCAAATCATATTATCAGCGAGTTGATTTATCTGTAAAACTGACAGCCATATATTATGTAATTTAAGAATACATAATATATGGCTGTTTTATATTTTATGATATTATTACAAAATTAACAATCCGAATTATACATCATTTCTTACAAGGTCCTCATAGCTTTCACGCTTGATGATTACTCTTGACTTGCCGTCCTTAACCATTATCATTGCTGGACGAGGGATTCTGTTATAATTTGATGCCATAGAATAGTTATAAGCACCTGTTGAAAGTACTGCAAGTGTATCGCCAACTTCAACATTTGCAACCTTTGTGTGTTCCTGAATCAAATCACCAGTTTCACAGCATTTTCCTGCTACAGTTACTAATTCATCAGGCTCTTTATCTGCCTTGCTTGCGTTTACAACTGTATATGCAGACTGATAAAGTGCATAGCGAACATTATCAGGCATACCACCATCAATAGAAACATAGGTTCTTATATCAGGAATTTCTTTTCTTCCACCAACTGTATAAAGTGTAATACCTGCTTCACCTACGATTGAACGGCCCGGCTCTATGTAAATATATGGTACTGGCAAACCAAACTCTGCTGATTTTGCTTTTACTGCAACTGAAACCTTTTCCATATAATTTTCATATGGTACAGGCTCATCATCACTTGTGTACATAATTCCAAATCCACCACCAAGGTTAAGCTCAGAAATTGTAACATCAAGTTCATTTTTAATCTTACCCATAAATGTAACCATAATTTCTGCTGCTGTTACAAATGGGTCAATATCAAATATCTGTGAACCAATATGGCAATGAAGCTCTGTAAGACTAAGGTTTTCATATGAAAGTGCTTTCTTTACAGCCTCAAATGCCTCACCTGTTTCAAGAGCAAAACCAAATTTTGAATCAATCTGACCTGTTCTGATAAAATTGTGTGTATGAGCATCAACACCTGGCTTGATTCTGAGTGAAATATTTACAACTACATTCTTTTCCTTAGCAATGCTGTTAAGAAGCTCAAGCTCATAAAGATTATCAACTACAAACTTTCCTACTTTTGAATCAATAGCAAAGCTGATTTCCTGTGCAGTTTTGTTATTACCATGAAAATGTGTCTTTTCCATTGGGAAACCTGCCTGTACTGCTGTATAAATTTCACCGCCGGACACAACATCTAAACCTATATTTTCTTCATTTGCAATTCTGCAAAGCTCCTTACAGGAAAGTGCCTTGCTTGCATACAACGGCATACCATTTCCGTTGTAAAACTTCTGAAAAGAGCTTACATATGAGCGACAGGTGTTTCTTATTGTGTTTTCATCAAGAATATACAATGGAGTGCCATACTCTTTTGCAAGCTCTACTGTATCACAGCCACCTATTGTAAGATGTCCCTTTTCATTTACATTTAGACAATCATTTACAAACATCTTTATACCTCCGTATTATTAAATAAATTTATTGAATCTTCAATCAACTTTCTTACATCATTATTACCATATCCTGTTTGTGCTGAAAATGGTATTAATGGAATATTATCAATAGTACTGAATATGTCTTTATAATATTCAAGCTGTTCATCAAGCTTTGTTTTTTTCAATTTATCCTGCTTTGTAAGTACAGCCGCAAAATTGTAGCCACTTCTATAAAGAAAATCAATCATATTCAAATCATCATCCGTTGGCGGATGTCTTAAATCCAAAATCTGAATTATCAATGCACATTTTCTTTTCTGTGCAAAATATCCCTCAACAAGCTTTGCCCAACGGTCTTTTTCTGTTTTTGATACTTTTGCATAGCCGTATCCAGGAAAGTCAACTAATCTAAATTCCTTTAGTTTATAAAAGTTTATGGTAGCAGTTTTTCCAGGCTGTGAACTTACTCTCGCAAGAGATTTTCTTTGTACAAGTTTATTTATTAGTGAAGATTTGCCAACATTGGAATGTCCTGAAAATACAATTTCAGGTAAATCTGACTCCGGCAGCTGCTCAGGCATACCTGCCGCAAGCTCAAAGCTTACTTCATTAAAATTCATAAAATCTTCCTTACTGTCTTATGGTTGAGGTTGGTCTTGATGCACTTTCAGACATTACATATAAACTGTTCCAATCCTGATTATGAACCTTTTCTGTATTTTTTACAGCAACTGCAATTACTTCTTCAAAGCTTTCAACAGGTATAAAGCTTACATTTTCTTTTACAACATCATCAACATCCTGTAAATCTGGTTCATTATCCTTTGGTATTATTACAGTTTTAATTCCATGCTTAAATGCTGCCATACTCTTTTCTTTTAATCCACCTATTGGCAATACCTTTCCTCTGAGTGTTATTTCACCTGTCATTGCAATATCGTGTCTTACAGCGTTTAATGACAAAGCTGAGTAAATTGCCGTTGCCATTGTAATTCCTGCGGAAGGTCCGTCCTTTGGTACTGCTCCCTCAGGGGCATGGATATGTATATCCTTCGTTTTATAAAAATCGCTATCAATTTTTAAAATATTTGAATGACTTCTTATGCAGGTAATCGCAATTTTTGCTGACTCCTTCATTACATCTCCGAGTGAACCTGTAAGCTCAATTTTACCTGTACCATCCATAATTGCAACTTCAATAGGCAACAATTCACCGCCTACTGATGTCCATGCAAGACCGTTTACTACTCCTATTTCATCTTTTTTAGAGTAAGAATCAGGCAAATATTTTTTATGTCCGAGCAACTCTTCAACTAATTTATCATCAATCTTGAAAACTTCAATTTCTTCATCTGTTAGTTTTTTGACAGCACATTTTCTAAGTATTGAACCAATAGTTCTTTCAAGTGTACGCACACCTGCTTCACGAGTATAAAAGTCTATAAGTGAATAAATTGATTTCTGATTGAATTTTACTTCCTTTGAAGTAAATCCGCATTGCTCAATTTGTTTTGGTATGAGGTGTTTTTTTGCTATCTGGAACTTTTCTTCCCTCGTATAGCTGTTTACTTCAATTATTTCCATTCGGTCACGAAGTGGTGCAGGAATTGCTCCAACATCATTTGCTGTTGTTATAAACATAACAGAAGATAAATCAAATGGAATATCTACATAATGATCTACAAATTTATTGTTCTGTTCGCTGTCGAGAACCTCAAGTAAAGCTGAGGTAGGATCACCTTTATAATCAGCTGCAAGCTTGTCTATCTCATCAAGAATAAGCACAGGATTGTTAGAACCTGCATTCTGCATTGCTGAAATTATTCTGCCTGGCATTGCCCCGATATATGTTCTGCGGTGTCCTCGTATTTCAGCTTCATCTCTTACACCGCCTAAAGCAATTCTCTGGCTTTTTCTGCCAATAGCCTTTGCAATAGATTGTGCTATTGAGGTTTTACCCACTCCTGGAGGTCCTGCCAGACATATTATCTGACCGCCCTTTTTATTACTTAACTTCTTGACTGCAAGCTCCTCGATAATTCTTTCTTTTACCTTTGTAAGTCCAAAATGGCTTTTATCAAGCTCCTTCTGAACCTTTTGGATTACAATTTTATCCTTTGTTGAGGTATTCCAAGGTAAATCAAGTACTAAGTCAAGATAATTCCTGATTACGCTTGCTTCCTGAGTGCCATATGGCATTTTCATCAGCTTTTGACATTCTTTGATGAGAACAGCTTCTGATTTTTCATCAAGCTCTAATTCTTCGATTCGCTCGGCATATACTTCTGCTTCTGCTGACGGATTATCATCCTCGCCAAGCTCTTCCTCAATAACCTGCTTTTGCTCACGAAGAAAATATTCACGCTGACTTTCATCAATTCTTTCTCTAGCCTTTGACACAATTTCTGATTCTATTCTTAAAACATAGTTTTCATTAATCAGAATATCAAGCAAACATTCAAGTCTTTCTGTGCCTTTATATATATCAAGTACGGATTGCTTTAAATGGTAATCCAAAATTAAATTTGCCGCAATGAAGTCCGCAAGCTCACCAGGTCGCTTGCAAAGTGCAACCTTAAATATAATATCTGACGGAACCTTTGGAGCAACCTCAAGATACTTTTCAAATTCTTTTTTAACAGACCGCATAAGTGCAGAATCCTGAGCCGTTATCTGACTTTCGTCCTCCTCAAATGGTGAAACCTCTGCCATAAGGCATTTATCATTATAAACCGGTGTCACCATTTTTGCTCTGAATTTACCCTCAATCACAATTCTTGTAACATTATCAGGCTGTTTTAAAACCTGTACAACCTTTGCAAGAATACCTGTAGCAAATAAATCTGTAATTGCAGGTTCATTCTCAGCAGCATCCTTTTGTGCTGTAAGAAAAATCATCTGCTCAGCTTTCATAGCATAGCTTATTGCTGCAATGCTTTTTTTACGACCAACATCAAAATGAATCAGCGTTCTTGGAAATACCACCATACCTCTTAGCGGCAATACAGGTACTGTAACATTGCCCTGTGTTTCTAAATCCATATTTTTCCCTTTCATTTTAAAAAACTATATATTATCGAATATTGAAAAAAGCTGTATTGTACTTCAATACAGCTTAGATCGCAATTAATCAAGATGCTGTACTGCGTTTGCGACGCTTCTTTGCATCTTTTTTAGGTAAGTCGAGTGATGATTGCAAATTTTCGTCTTTATGAAGAATAGTAGGCTCAGCATCACCTGTAACAGAATCCTTTGTGATAATGATTTTTTCAATGGTATCATCAGACGGAGTTTCAAACATCAGGTTAGTTAAAATTCCCTCCATAATTCCACGAAGTCCTCTTGCACCGGTTTTCTGTTCAAATGATTTTTCAGCAATAGCCTTTAATGCATCATCTTCAAATTCCAAATCAACTCCGTCAAGGCTGAAAAGTACTTTAAACTGTTCAACAATAGAATTTTTTGGAACTGTGAGAATCTGAACAAGTGCTTCAGTATCAAGCCCCTGTAATGCTGTAATTACAGGAAGTCTTCCGATAAGCTCTGGAATAATACCGTACTTTACAAGATCGTGTGCAGTAACCTCCTGCATCCAGTCTGTAGCATCAAGCTCCTGCTTTGCCTTTACAAGTGCCTCAAAACCAATTACAGATGAACCCATTCTGCGTTCAACTATTTTTTCAAGACCGTCAAATGCACCACCACATATAAACAGGATATTTTTAGTATTAATCTGTAAAAATTCCTGCTGTGGATGTTTTCTGCCACCATGCGGAGGAACATTTGCTACAGTTCCCTCAACTATTTTCAATAATGCCTGCTGTACACCTTCACCGCTTACATCTCTTGTTATTGACGGATTTTCAGATTTGCGTGCAATTTTATCAATCTCGTCAATATATATAATTCCTCTTTCAGCCTTTTTAATATCAAAATCAGCCGCCTGTATAAGCTTTAAAAGTATATTTTCGACATCCTCACCAACATAACCTGCTTCGGTAAGTGTTGTAGCATCAGCTATGGCAAACGGAACATCAAGAGCCTTTGCAAGTGTCTGTGCAAGTAAAGTCTTTCCTACACCTGTAGGACCTAAAAGAAGAACATTACTTTTTGAAAAATCTACAGTATCATCTTTTTGAGAAAAAGCTCTTTTATAATGATTATAAACAGCAACGCTAAGTGTAATTTTAGCCTGCTCCTGACCAATTACATACTGGTCAAGAATCTGTTTGATTTCTTTCGGCTTTAAAAGCGAATTAAAATCTACTGTGGCAATTTCTGCATCGAACTCTGAATAATTCTTGTCAGGAGAATCAAACTCACTGGTTTCATCAAGTATGCTGACACAAAGGTCAACACATTGGTCACATATATATACACCGTTACCTGCAATAAGTCGGCCTACTAATTCTTCAGGTTTTCCGCAAAATGAACAGTAAACATTCTGTCCGTTTTTCTTGTTAGCCATTAGCTGTACACACCCTTATCTTTTTTCAATTACCTTATCTATAAGACCATATTCAAGTGCCTGCTGTGCAGTCATAAAATTGTCACGATTTGTATCTTTAGCAATAATATCAATCGGCTGACCTGTATTATCAGCAAGAATCTGATTAAGACGCTGTTTCATATCAAGAATATGTCTTGTATGAATTTCCATATCAGTTGCCTGTCCCTGAGCACCACCTGACGGCTGATGAATCATAATATCGCTGTTTGGCAATGCATAACGCTTGCCCTTTGCACCAGCTGCAAGAAGAAATGCACCCATACTTGCCGCCATACCCATACAAATTGTTGATACATCACATTTGATGTAATTCATTGTATCAAATATAGCAAAACCGTCTGTAACACTTCCGCCAGGGCTGTTTATATAAAGGCTTATGTCTTTTGTAGGATCCTGACTTTCGAGATAAAGCAACTGTGCAACAATTACACTTGCACTTGCACTATTAACCTCTTCATTAAGCATAATAATTCGGTCATTTAAAAGACGAGAATATATGTCATAAGAGCGTTCGCCTCTACTTGTCTGTTCAAGTACATATGGTACTAATGCCATTAAATCATAACCTTTCTGTAAAATTATGTATCATAAAAATACATATCTGTAAAATGCATTATGCAAAGAACCGTCATATGGCGGCTCTTTGCAGATACTTTATTAATGATTGACCAAAATTTATATAATATTCAGTTGAATTACTTTTCAACAATATTTGCTTTTACAAGGTCAAGTGCTTTCTGAACCTTAACATCAAGTGCAAGTGTATCAGCAGGAATTGCATTCTTAACCTGCTCAACCTCCATCTTGTATGTATCAGCCATTCTTGTGTACTCAGCCTCAAGATCAGCCTCTTCAGCTTCAATATTTTCTTTTCTTACGATTGTTTCAAGAGCAAGTCTGAGTTTTACTCTTTTCTCAGCTTCATCTCTGTACATCTCTGTAAGATTGCTTGCATCCATACCCATATACTGCATATAAGTATTCATATCAAGTCCCTGTGAACGCAAACGCATTTCAAATTCTCTTACCATTTCATTAGCCTGATTTTCATACATTGCCTCAGGAATTTCACCCTCGAGCAACTCCATAAGCTTATTTGAAATCTGATCATCTGCATCTTTTTCAGCTTCATCAGCAAGACGCTTAGCAACCTTTTCTTTTAACTCTTCTTTCCACTCATCAATAGTTTCCTTTTCAGAAACATCCTGTACAAATTCATCTGTAACCTCTGGAAGCTCTGTTGCTTTGATTTCGTGAAGAACAATTTTAAATTCAGCATCCTTGCCCTTAAGCTCGTCTGCCTGATATTCCTCTGGGAATTTTACATTGATTGAAAATTCCTCGCCTGTTGAATGACCAACAATCTGCTCCTCAAAACCTGGGATAAAATTACCTGAACCAAGCTTTAAGTTGTAGTTTTCAGCCTTACCACCTTCAAATGCTTCGCCATCTGTAAAGCCTTCAAAGTCGATAACAACAGTATCACCGTTTTCAGCGGCTCTGTCTTCAACTGTAATTGTTCTTGAATTACGCTCTCTTACCTTGTCGATTTCTTCGTTTACAAGCTCATCTGTAACCTCTGTTGATTTCTTCTCAACTTCGATTCCAAGATAGTTGTTGATTTCCATTGTAGGCTCAACAATAATCTGTGCTTTGAATGTAAAGCCCTCTTTGCCAGCCTCAACAGCCTCAAGTGACTCAACCTTAACAATCTTTAATTCAGCTTCATTTGATGCCTCATAAAGTGCTTCAGGATAGCAATCCTGCATAGCATCCTCATAGAAAACTTCTGTGCCGTACATTTTCTCAATTACACGACGAGGAGCCTTACCTTTTCTAAAGCCCTGAATATTGATGTTTTTTACCTGCTTTTTATATACTGCATTGACAGCCTTTTCAAATGTTTCACCGTCAACATTTACTACTAATTCATAAGAATTAGCCTGTTCTTTTTTTGTACATTCCTTTAATGCCATTGTTAAATTCCTCCAATGAAATTTTAATATATCGCTTTATTATATCATATAATATCCATTTTGCCAATAGCTAAATCAAATATTTATCTTACAAGCAACGGTATAAATGACAGCTTATCACAAGAAATCAGTTTGAAATTAATACCCTTATATTCACCCTCAAAGGCATTTCGCATATTTTTTGCACCATGTATATGACCATAATAGCATTTATTTATATTGTATTCAATCAATACATCCATAAGCTCCTTACACTCGGTACGATTATAGTATGGCGGATAGTGCAGAAATACTATAGGTTCTTTCCCTGTTTTCAAGGCACACTCAATAGAAGTCCTTAATCTTCCGACCTCACGATTCAGCACCTTTAAATCCTCAGGTGTATCATTTTCAAGAAACCAGCCTCTTGTTCCGCAAAGTGCATATTCATCTGTTTCATATGCATTATTAAACAATATTGAAATTGTGTCTAATTCGTTTTCAGCAAGAAACTTTTCGATTTTTCCTTTTGTACCCCACCAGTAATCATGATTACCTTTTAAAAAAACCTTTTTTCCAGGTAAATCATTAATCCATTTGAAGTCAACATAGGTTTCCTCAAGCCTCATTGCCCAGGAAATATCTCCTGCAATCATAACTATATCATCATCAGTAATCAGCTTGCACCAATTAGTTTTAAGCCTGTTTACATAGTCATTCCAGCCTGCAAATATATCCATTGGTTTATCTTCACCAAGCGACAAATGCAGGTCAGCAATAGCAAATAATGACATTATTCTATTCCAAGTGAGCTGAGAACATAGCCTTCCATTTTCTGTGATGCTGTAACATCTGAAAAACGAGCTGTTTTGTTCTTCAAGCCTGCAAGTGGAGCAGGTACTTCAACATTTGATACTGCATTAAGTCTGTCAACCATTTCAAACTCTGTTGAAGGTAATTCTTCATTTGGTGCAACTGCTTCAAGTACAGCCTTAGAGAATTTATATGGGCTTGCAGTAGAAGCGATTACAGCAGGAGTATTGTCGCCTGTTTCAGCGAGATACTGCTCATATACATTAACTGCAACGGCTGTATGAGTATCGCAAAGGTAGTTATCTTCAGTAAACAGCTTGTTAATTGTAGCCTTTGTCTGAACATCATCACAGCATCCGCCATAGAATTTATCCTTGATTACAGCCTTTACTTCGTCAGATACTTCATATTTTCCATCTGTTTTAAGAGCGTTCATCCACTCTCTTACAGTTGTATCACTGTTTCCTGTAAGCTTGTAAAGAAGTCTTTCAAGGTTGCTTGATACAAGAATATCCATAGATGGTGAAATTGTTGTATAGAAATGTCTGTTTTTATCATAAACACCTGTCTTAATAAAGTCAGTAAGAACATTATTAGAGTTAGATGCACAAATAAACTTATTAATTGGAAGTCCCATAATATTTGCATAATAGGATGCAAGAATATTACCAAAATTACCTGTTGGAACTACAACATTGATTTTATCACCAAGCTTGATTTTACCTGCGTTTACCATATCGCAGTAAGCTGAAATATAATATACTATCTGTGGTAAAAGTCTGCCCCAGTTAATTGAGTTTGCTGATGAGAAAAGCATATTGTTTTCGCCAAGCTTTTCATTTACAGACTGAGTTGTAAATATCTTTTTAACACCTGTCTGTGCATCGTCAAAATTACCCTCGATTGCACATACGGTAACATTATTGCCTTCCTGAGTGTTCATCTGGTGCTTCTGCATTGGACTGACACCGTCAACAGGATAAAATACAATTATCTTAGTGTTTTCAACATCCTTAAAGCCCTCAAGAGCAGCCTTGCCTGTATCTCCTGATGTTGCAACAAGAATTACAGCGGTTTTTCCGTCATTTGTCTTTTTAAGTGACTTTGTAAGAAGATGTGGAAGAATCTGCAAAGCCATATCCTTAAATGCACAAGTCGGACCATGCCAAAGCTCAAGAATATTTAACTCTTTACCACCGTTTTTGCAATATGTGATAGGTGCAGGATTTGAACCGTTGAATTTCTGCTCTGTATAAGCCTTTTCAACGCAATCATTAATTTCTTCAGCTGTAAAATCTGTAAGAAAATCTGAGAATACTTTTTTGGCTCTGCCCTTATAATCTTCCTTTAAAAGTGCTTCAAGGGTTGCTGTATCATAATGCGGAAATTCCTGAGGAACAAATAAACCGCCGTCCTTGGATATTCCCTGGGCAATAGCCTGAGCAGCAGAAACAACTTCTCCTGCATTTTGTGTGCTGTTGTATAACATTGAAATCTTCCTTTCAAATGACTTTAAACATCAAATATTTTACTACATTTATTGCAAATTGTCAAAGTTTTCAAAGAAATTAAGTGCATTTTTAAAAAATATTTTTTCTAAAAGCTCTTCTTTGTAGTTATTTTTCAAAAACATCTCATAAATTGTCGCTATTGAGTCACTATTTTTTATATCATCAGGTAAATCGCAACCATCAAAATCACTGCCTACGCATAAATGATTTTCACCACCTAATGATAAAAAATGCTCAGTATGCTTTAATAAATCCACAGCTGATGCCTTATCAGGATTATTACTTAAAAATGCATTATGAAAATTTAAACCGACAATTCCGCCTCTATCTATAATAACCTTAAATTGTTCATCTGTCAAATTTCTTCTATGCTCTGCAATTTTTCGTGAATTTGAATGGGTGGCAATAAAAGGCTTATTAGCAATTTCAGCGACATCATAAAAAAGCTTGTCGCTTGCGTGTGAAATATCAACTATAATTTTATACTTTTCCATTTCATTTACTGCCAGTCTGCCAAACTCAGTTAAGCCCATAGCATTTTTAACATCTGCACCATCACCAATATGATTATGAGCATTCCAAGTAAGTGTCATTATTCTTACACCAAGCTCAGAAAACTTTCTTACATTCTCAATTTTTCCGTTTAATGCAAGACCATTTTCAACTGTAAAAACTGCATTATTTCCATATTGTAAGGTTTTTTCAAGATTTCTGAAACTGCGAATAAGATTAATTTTACTAAAATTACATTCCGATACTATTCGCTGAGATGCTTCAAAAAATAATTCTTCAGCTCTATCTCCACCAAAATCATCCGGAAGCCATATCGCATAGCATTGAAGTCTTGTATCTCCTTCAAGTACTGGCTTTACTTCCATATCTGAACTATCAATAGGAATGTTTTGTGTAACTGATTTGTACAATGTATCGCAATGCAAATCTATATATTTCATTAGAAACAATCATCCTCCTGAAATGCATCTTCAATATAGTTTATACTTATAAGTTTATTATTATTTTTATCTAAATAAACCTCACATATATCAAATCTGCAAAATTTCTCTGTATGATGCTCTTCAAGATAAATATATGCTGTTTTAATTATTCTTTGCTGTTTACGATAATCTACAGCCTCATATGGTTTAGTGAGTGAATTTTGCTGACGAGTTTTAACCTCTACAAAAACAAGATATTCCTTAGTTTCTGCAATAATATCAATTTCACCAACCAGCTTGCGAAAATTTCTGCAAATAATTTTATATTTATTCTTTTTTAAATATTTTACTGCACAATCCTCGCCAATATCTCCAAATATCCTTTTTAAATTGCTCATTTCAAAATCTTCTTTAGAAAACTCTTTCTATGAAAAGGTGTAGGACCATATTTTTTTAATGCCTCAATATGTGCTTTTGTTCCATAGCCTTTATGCTTATCAAACATATACTCTGGATATTCTTCTGCGTATTTATATAAAAGTCTGTCCCTTGTAACCTTAGCCAGAATTGATGCACTTGCTATTGACATTGACTTTGCATCACCTTTTATTATATACTCGCTCGGTATATCAAGCTGTGGCAGTCTGTTTCCGTCAATCATTGCATAGTCTGCCTTAACTTCCAAACCTTCTACAGCTCTTTTCATAGCAAGCATTGTTGCATTCAGAATATTATATTCTTCAATTTCTTCAACGGTTGCAAAAGCTATGCTGTAAGCAACAGCTTTTGCAGTTATTACATCAAATAAAGCCTCTCTCTTTTTTTCAGAAAGCTTTTTTGAGTCGTTTACACCCTCAATTATTGTATCATATGGCAATATTACTGCTGCGGCACATACAGGTCCTGCAAGAGGTCCTCTGCCTGCCTCATCAACTCCGCATATTGACTTATAGCCTTTTTCAATAGCCGATTTTTCATATTCAAGCCAGTCAAAATTATTCTCCATACGGCATCTCCACAGTTATTCTACCAAGCTTTGCAGCTCTGAATTCATCAAGCAGCATTATAGCGGCACGCTCTGTATTTACCTCTCCGCCTGATACAAGCATACCTCTTTTTCTGCCGATTAACTCAAGTAATTCATAAGATTCCATATTTTCAAAATCCGTATCCTCAAGCTTAAATCTTGCAACAAAATCCTTTGGTTTAAGCTGTTTCAGAAAATCAAGCAATCTCATTGCAAGCAGTTCAATATCAATTACCTGATCCTTTACCGCACCTGTAAATGCAAGATGTTCACCAACAATTTTATCATCAAATTTTGGCCACAATACTCCAGGAGTATCAAGCATTTCAAGATTTTTTGCAATGGTGTACCATTGATTTCCTCTTGTAACACCCGGACGGTCTTCAACCTTTGCTCTGTTCTGCTTTGCAATTCTGTTTATAAATGAAGATTTTCCGACATTTGGAATACCTACAATCATAATTCTTAATATAGGATTAATCATACCCTTAGATTTTAGCTTTTGTACTCTTTCGCTCAACACCTGATTTACGGCAGGTACAAACTGATTAAGTCCCTTTCCACTTTTGCAGTCAACGGCAATAGCGGTTATTCCCTGCTTTTTAAAATAATCAATCCACATTTTTGTGGCTGTCTGGTTCGCCATATCACATTTATTAAGTAGAATTAATCTCGGCTTATTCTGTATCAGCTTTGCTAAATCAGGATTTCTACTGCTTACAGGTATTCTTGCATCAATAATTTCAGCAACCGCATCCACAAGCTTTAAGCTTGCCTGTATTTTTCTTTTGGTTTTGGTCATATGACCAGGAAACCACTGAATGTTCTGCATTTCTCCCATTTCATTTCACATCCTATCATATAAAAACAATAAGCTTGTTTCATATAAAAAACAGAAACAAGCTTATACATTTAAAATTGTCTTATGTAATATCTATTATCAGTATAAATAACCAAAATTATTTAATGGGAAAGCAACAATCTGGGCTTTACCAATGACATTATCAACATCAATAAGACCTATTTCTGTGCTTCTGCTATCCATAGACACCTTACGGTTGTCACCCATAACAAAAATCTGTCCCTCAGGAACAACCTCAGGAATTACATTATCGCCAATATTTCCTCCATAGGTAGAGTCATCAATATAGCTTTCCTCAAGTACAATTCCATCAACAATAATTCTGTCATTTTCATAGTCAACCTTAACAGTCTGTCCCTCAGTAGCAATTACTCTTTTAATAATAGGGTGATTATATGATGCACCATGAGAAATAACTACTATATCGCCATTTTGTGGCTTATAAAAAAGATTAGTTACAATAACCTTATCGCCTGATGAGAGTGTATCATACATTGAAGAACCATCAACATCAACAAGCCTGAAAATGAATGTAAGGCAAACAACAACTATTGCAATAGCAAACAGCAAATACTGAATCCAATCAAAAAATCCAGCTACAGGACCTTCTGCTTTTGAAATAAGAAACTTTCTTTTTGTATCTGCCTGAACTGAACCTTCTTCAGCTTTATTTTCATCAGAATTAGTATCAGAGCTATTTTCATCAACACTAACATTCTGTTCAGACTGTGAGGCTTCAACAGCTAAATCGCTTTCCTGTTCGACTTCAGCGGTTGTCAATTCTGTGTTTTCGGTTGTTTCAACTGTGCTTTCTACAGAATTTTCGTCCTCTGTATTTTTATTATTTTCAATCATTTTTTCACCTGCCGTGAATTAAGTAAAAAGGGGACTATATAAGTCCCCTCTTAAAATAATAATTACTTACGAATCTGCTCTTTAACCTTAGCAGCCTTACCAACTCTGTCACGGAGATAATAGAGCTTGCTTCTGCGAACCTTACCATAACGAACTACTTCAACATTCTTTACATTTGGTGAATGAAGTGGGAACACTCTTTCAACACCAACACCGTAAGCTACGCGTCTTACAGTAAATGTTTCAGCAACACCGCTACCCTTTTTAGCGATAACAGTACCCTCGAACATCTGGATTCTTTCTCTTTCGCCTTCACGAATGTTTACTGATACCTTAACTGTATCACCGATGCTGAATTCAGGAGTTGTTTCCTTAACTGAACCAGCTGCAATAGTTTTTAATGCGTCCATTTTCTTTCCTCCTAATATTTACCGATATTCATACCATAAATGGCAGCGGATTATCTCTTCAAACTACGGACAAACCGTCATTTGAACCTCGTCGAGTGAATCGACGGTGTCAAATACCTGTATATAATAACACATATACATAATTTTTGCAAGTATTTTTTTGAAAAAACTTCTTTATTGACTTATGTTTTTGAGTTTTTCAAGATGTTTTT
>JAKSRB010000031.1 GCA_024403825.1 Ruminococcus sp.
AGGAAAATCGTCAACCGCTCTTTTTTCAAGGTCAGACTTTTCATCATTACTCAGAGTATCCCTGACAGTAATAGTAGTAGTCTGAGCCGAAAAGTTTTCAGAAATATTAAAATCAGAAAGACCATAGCTGCGAAGTAAATTTTCAAAATCAGAAACAGTACAGTAATTCCTGATGCGTTCAGAAGCAAGCAAAATATTTCTGCGTTTTGAGAGTGTATCGGAGGATTGCTCTCTGCATAGAAATCTTTCTCGTTCACTCAGACCATAGCTTTGAGCAGAGCTGATAAAAATTTCTCTTTGTAAAATATCAATATCAGAAAATACAGAATCAATGCCCACCGAATAGGCACGCAATTCCTTGCCGATATTGTTGTCATAGGTTACCTTATAAATTCCTGTGCGTTCAAGGATATTTTTCATAGAATCAAAGCTGCTCATTAATGCACCTCAATATTAACATCACCAACTGATAAAAATTTAGATTTAGGAATAGAAGTATCAATCATAGAAGTATTAAATTCATAATTATCAATACAGCCAGTGTTCATAAGATACAAGCCAAGTGTAGAAAGGTACATAGTCCCACCCAAAGGAAGAGATGCGAGATAATCTCTGAAAGCATTCAGGCAGATAGTATAAACCTCCGAAGAGGAGTACCCGACCTTTCTGTAAACAACAATATCAAGGTCACAGAATACGGCAGTCGCCTTAAAAGCCTTGACATCAACATTCAGCTCTCTGTTTTTACTTAAAACCTCCTGCACCTTTTGTAACGCATTGTCAGAAACAGCCACACCATTTCCGCCAAGATAGACATCAACAGTACCAGTCCCCCTTGCCTTCCCCATAATACCGACCTTAGAAACACCGTCAACAGATAAGGCAAGCTGTTCATAATAAGAAGCATTAGTACCATTAGGAGGACTTATATAGCTTTGTCTGATACGCTCACGAAGCTCCTCGTCAGTTTCTGCATCAGTACCGCCAACATAAGGCTCTCTGTTGTAAAAGTAATCAATTTCAGACGGAATCTGAACACCCACAGTAACGGTATTAAGTTTAACATTACCATTACTACCAGGGCTTTCCGCCTCCGCATAAACGCTTACAAGGGTATTACCGGCAGAAATTTCCGTATTTTCTGTGGTAATAAATCTTACAGGAACCATATCATCAGTAGCTGCCACAATACCGGCAGGAAGCTTGATAGCATAATTACGAGGCTCAGAGATAAAGAAAGTAATTTCACCCTTAGCCTTAGTAGCCTGACGCCTTGTAATACCTCTTTGAGAAGCGAGCAAATCCAGATTTTCGCCTGTAGCGGTATTAAGGAAAGACTGACGCTTAACCCATTCAAGATTTGACTGCATAGAATACAGCTCCCCAGCCAGAACCTTCAGACGAATAGCAATATCGCTAATTTCGTCAATTTTAGTATCAGAAATACTTTCATATTCAGCCTTCATTCTGTTATAAATCTCATTATAAGCTTCCATTCAATAAAACCTCCGTTCTGGATATGTCATCAATAGTAATCCTGACGATAACAGAATTACTAATTTCAAAGATTTCAACATAAGTATTTTCAAATTGAGCAAGAGCCTCGTTGAGAACAAGTTCAAGCTTTTTAGGGTAGTCCTCATCATTTTTATTAAGACAAGGAGCAAAAGAACCAATGGTTCTGTCATAAATAAAGCTTTCCCTTTTCAAGCTCATAGCAATCAAAGCACGCTGAAAAAGAGCATCAATTCCGTCAAGCCTGACAAAATTTCCTCTGCTGTCAGCAACAATATCACCATTAAAAATTTTACAATCCGTCAAGCAGAAACCTCCTTACCGTTAATAAGCACCTTACCATTATTTTTAAGTATAATAGAAGCACCGCCCTTTGAATACAGCATAACCTCACCTTCCTCAAGAGCATTGCTTTTGGCAAGAACGCCAATGCTCACAGCACCGTCATCAAGAGGAAGAACCACAGCACATTCACCATGAGGAGTAACACTTACCAAGCCATAAGGAGAACAAACCTTAATCTGTTTGTGTTCACCAGAGGCGGAAACCGAAAGAGCATCACTTTGAACACCGCTCACATTACCCTTAACCGCATCAGGAGATAACGAAGAACCGCCAGTAATATAATCAGCAAGCCACAAATTAAACAAACTCCTTTCCAAGAACAACAGTAGTAAATTCACCATTAGAATCGGTGGTATATTTAATAGATTTAACATAAAGACCGTCAATGACACCGCAAAATCTGTCATCAACAACCGCCCTGCAGCAAAGAATATCTGTAAAACAGCCGATACATTCAAGCATAACGCAGTAACTGTCAGCATTACTGTTTTTAATAATTCTATCAGCGGTTGAAATCGAGTTTGAAGCGGTAGTGGCATTATAGTAGCGAATACGGCTAATCCCCTTGCAGTCAGGGTTATCATTATACAAAGCAGAGGAATAGGAGCCGTTGTCACTCATTCTGAGCATAACCTTAGAAATAAGCTTACATCTTGAAACTAATTCCTTAATAGAAACATAGTCAATTCCACCGTTGCCAAACACTATTTTTTTATCAGAAGAAATTCTGTTGAAGATAACCTTGCCATTGCCGGTAATTCTGGGATTGCAGGCAAATTTGTAATTACAGAATAATTTCAGTAAGCTCCAACAGCTCATACCTTTTTCGACCTTCAAAGTACCACAGTACGGAGAGCAGTCACCAACAAATTCAGAAAAGCCAAAAGGCTTCAGATGGCGGTCAAAAATAAAGTCGGCAGACGGTCTGAAATATGTAACAGGCTCAGCCTCGTTGTCAAGAAGAATACTGGCAAGCGAGCGAGCAACAATTTTAGTAACAGCCGATTTTTTGTCAGATAAATGTATAATATCATCAATTTTGCCAATAAAAACAGGCTTATCATTATCCATAGCAGAAATCATATCAGCATTTTTGCAAAAGTCTTTATCGCAAGGGAAAACAACCGTTAAATCGTCAGCAGGAACATCATAATCCGAGTTAAAAACAACAGAAATGATATTAGAAATTTCAGCCTGAGAGCCGTCGATGTATGTAATAAAGTAATTCAGCATAAAGCAATCTTAACCCCCTCGGCAGTAATATTCGGCATTTTAATATGAGGATTAAGTTGAACGAGCGAATCAATAGGAACATCGAACATAAAAGACACATCCCAAAGAGTGTCATTTTCCTGTAAGATATAAAAATCAGGGATAGCAGGAATTTTTTTCTCCATAACCTCTCTGAAAGAAAAGCTATAGGAAAGAATATCAGGCTTAGGCTCACCCAAAATTTTAAGATTTTCAAAGACAGCAAAAACAGGTTCAAGCTGAGGGATAGCAAGAACCCCCACCCCACCCTCCTTAAAGAGCTTAAGGAGGGAATTAAACTGAGCAAGACAGTCATTGCCAAAAAGCTCACCCTTGCCATTAATAATAGTATTATTTCTGCCAAGATTTTGTATGTAGGCTCTACCGTTAGGGGATTTAAGCTCATTAACCTGCTTGTCGCAAATAAAAGAAATCTCCTTAGGGTTGTGGTGCCATTCAAAGCCTTTGAATCTTATAGGAACAAGCTTCATATTATCTTTTCACCCTTTCTTCCTCGGTAAATCGTCTGTTATAGCGTCTGCTTTCCTGTTCCATTTGTTCGCTAATGCTTTCGGCATCATTTCTGTTATCCTTTAAATTTTCAAAATCCTGAATAGTCAAACTGTCATCATCCTTTCGTCAGCAATAATTTTAATAACCGCCTGAGTAATGCCCTGAGCATTGATCCCGACATCAATCGAGTCAATAACACAGCCTAAGTATTTCACAGTAGAATAATCATTAGCAACAGAAATTTCATCAATATCATTCAACATAGGAAACGGACACTTCTCAGGACAATCCAAAGTAATAACAATCTTATATTTTTTTATTTTAATTTTATCGTAAGGTGAACCAGAGAGAAATGTGCAGATATCATAGATTTCAGAAAATTCTGAGCAAATAATATTAGTAATACCGCCAACGACAGAGCCATTAAGAGTAACCGTAAAATCCTCACCTTTGGCAAACACGCTTACAGCACCTCCTCACAAAGATAAAAGGACATATGAAAGCTGACAACACGAAAAATGGCATTAATATCAGCATCAAAATCAATAGGAGCAATTTTGGCATTTGCAATAAGCTTTTCATTATCAGCTTTTTTCAGACCAGTAAAAATTTCGCTTACAATTTCAGATAAGCCATTACCATTTTCGCTTGCAGGGGCATAAACCCTGATTTCAGCATCAGCAGAATAATTATCCCCCTTAACAACAGATGAAAGGTAACCACCGATATAATTTTTAGATTGGGAGGTATTTTTGAGAGAAACAACAGCAAGGAAGCCGGAAACAGGGATTTCAGAATAATGAGAACCATATTCACGAACAAAGCGAACACCCTTCAGGCTTTCAATTCTTTTCAGCCCAACAATAATTCTGTCAAGTTGTTTTTCAATCTGATTCATAATCATCCTCCAAACGCTCACCAAAAGGAACAAGAATAGCCCAGACATAAACAGGTAAATCTTTAAGATAATAGATTTCTGACCTTTTAACAAGATACCTGATACCCTTATGTTCAATAACAGAAACATTAGCAACAAGCGGAGTAGTTGCAGGACCAATGTATAAATATTTCTCGCTGTGAGAAACACCGAGTTTTCTGTAAGAACCACCAATATAAATTCTATTTTTATATCTGAGTGGTTCAATAAAAGCATTGATTTTAAAAGTAGTATTATTATGAGAAACAGTAATACAACTGCCGTATCTGTTTATTGTGTCCGACATCATTTTAAAAATACTCATAAAGTCACCACACCAAACAAAAAATCAGGATTATCAATAATATCAGAGCATATCGCAAGCTGTTTAGCAAGCAGGTTATCCGCCTTAGCAGATTTTCCGAGCTTATCGGCAGACGGCACCAGTCTGATGTCACCTGCCGAAAAGGACTTAAGATTATTGCTATCGCAAAGGCAGAAAAATCTGTACGCATAAATAGCTGCAAGGTTTTCAAGATTAATTTTATCCAACTCAGAAAGGGAAACAGAAAGAGTAATAGATGAAACAAAGGTACACGCATCATCAATAATTAAATTCCATTTAGAGATTTCGGAGTTATCAAGACCTGAGAGCAAGGCAAAGCGTTCAGTAACATTTGCAATATTCAAGCAATCACCTCAATCAACAGGAAAGAGCCTTAGAAGCCTCAGTAAAGATTTTAGAGAAACCAGCGGTACAGGTAATAGCGGCACGCTCAAGCTGACGGTCAATAAGCTTGTCATAGTCAGTAACAACACCGCCTGCCTGAACCATTTCCAAAGCACAGTTTTTATCAAGGCCAATAATTTTACCGGCAGTAATTTCAGGGGTATGGAGTAAAGAAGCACCGAGAGGAGTAATCATCTTACCACTGCCCTGGAAGTCAAGACCTGCATTAGCATCCTGCATCTGAGAAAGGGAAAGAATTTTCTGCATTTCGTCAGTAGGAGCAAGAATAGTGTTAAGCTCATAAGGAGAAAGAGCAGACCAGAGGGAGAGCAAATCGGCATAAGAGATTTTACCACTTTCAGCAGAGGAAATGACCTGAGCAGGATTACTGTTGCCGTCACCATTAATAAGAACATCAACAGCATCTTTAAGCTGAGCCCTTGCAATGTAAGCACCAATCTGATTAAGAGTAACAGTAAAGAGGTCAAGACGCTGAAAACGCAAAGCCTCATAGGAAGCAACCAACATTCGTCCACGCTTATGTAGCTTAACGAGATTTTCTCTGGTTTTAACAACAGTCTGAGGAATAGACGCACCCTCAGAAACAATTTTAAGTGACTTATCGTCCTCACTCGGAGCAGAAACAATACTTCTGTAGTCCATACCGTCAATATCAGTAACAGTAGCAACAAGATTTGGTAAAATATCAGCTCTTTCCATACCCTGCTTAACAGCTCTGCTTACATACTCAGGGAAAAGAGCGGCAGAGTTAGAGGACTGGAAGAACTTATCCACACAGTCACTACCCTTGCCCTTAACCTTAATATCAAATCTTTTAAGCTGACGAGAGAAGGCATCAAGATTGCCGAGGGAAGTACCAGAATAATTTTCAGAAGGGTCAAGCTTTTCGAGACAGGCAGAAAAACCGCCCTTAGCCTGATACATACCCTTTTCAAGATTAATATTTTCAAAAATAGCCATAAAAAAGAACCCCTTTCAAAATTAAAGAATAATACCAGCCTGAGAAGTATCTGAGCAGATAACAAGATGTTCTCTGCCTGAAGTACTGGCAGCAATATTACCGTTAGAGCCAGCGGCAAGCTTAGTAAAGCCGAGGGTAAGCTTTGCGGAAGTCGGAACAGTAATAAAGCCGGAAAACTGAACGGAAGCATAGCCGTCACGCACATTAATACAAATACCACAGAAAGTATCGCCTGAACTGCACGCAGAAACAGTGCCATTCGCAGAAATCTTCACAGGCGAGCCGACCTTTACAGAGCTGTCGGCAATAAAAGTAGCAACATTTTCGGCAAAGCCGTTAAAATTAACATTCATAAAAAATTCCTCCAAAAATAGTAGTAAAAATCAAAATTTGAATTGAGTATCAGACTCAGAGTTAAAATTATCAGAAAACTCTTTAGAGCTGTAGAGCTGAGGAACAGCAGAAAAAGAAGCATTTTTCTGTTTTTCAAAAGCAGACTTAAATTCGTTAAGCTGAACAACATTCATATTTTTCAAAACAGATTCCATAGTAGCCCTTGAGATTTCAGGCTGAGCAATAGCAGAGAGCCTTAAAACCTCGCCGATAAGAGAATCCCTGTAAAAAACACCGTCACTTGCTGACTGTTTAAGATTATTGATATAGTCACACAGCTTAACGCAGTCATTATCCGAAAGAGCAAAGCCCTTACACTCATCAATTTTATTTAAAATATCAATCATAGAAAAATCCTTTCCAATAAAAGCCTTGGTAACACCGGCTCGTTTTTGAGAGGGAACAGCAACAAAGCTCCATTCATAAGCATCATATGGGTTAATCAGCTCGCCACAGCAGACCTTGCCGTTATAGGTTTCGCCCTTGTTGTGAGAGCAAGTTGCAATATCCTTACCGCAGATATTGCAAACGATATTCCCCACAGCACAGCCAACGCTTACTTCCTTGATAATACCGCTGTCAATAGCTAAAATGACATCCTTGTTTTTATCAGAAACAGGCAGATAAGCCTTAGCGGTTAATCTGAAATAATCATCACCCAGGAAATTTTTCATACCGTCAACAGCCTCGACCTCACAGGAAAAGATTCGAGCGGTCTGATTATAAGCACTTGGGTTGTGGTCAATAATACCGGTTTTGCCGATAAAAAGCTTTTGAAGTTCAAAGAGAGATTCAACAGTAAATCTTTCTCCGTCCCTGTCAATATCGTTATCGCAAAGAACGACAGAAAACACAAACACTTCATTTTTAGAGAGCTGTCGTCTTGTATAGTTGTTAATAAGCTGTAAATCCAACTCAGAAACCTCATTATTTAGAGAGGGGATAACCTGAGCAGAAACAGCATTTTTTTCAATTAAAGAATCCGTCAAAAAAACCTCCTTAAAATCACTCTGAAATAAAACCGATTTCCTGTTCAATTTTCATAGCCTGAGCATTGTTAAGCCTTGCCTGAGCAAGCTCCACAGAGTCCTGCAAGTTAATATCATTCCATTCAATAGAGATACGGCAGTTGTAACCGTTAAGTAAAAGGTGGGTAGAAACAATTTTCTTTATAACAGGATTTAGCATAGAACGATAAAATTCAAGCTCACTCGTAAGAATATCGGCTTGTTGTTCGCTCATTCGCTCGGTGCTTGACCATGAAATACCGAGCATAAAAGGAGGGATACCGAGTTTAGCAAGAATTTGCTCCATAATATGCTTAACAGGAATATCGCAATCAGGCATATCACTTTCGGCACCAATGACCTTAACGCTGACATCACCCACAGAAATAAAATCACAAACGGAGTCACTCCGCATAGCCTTACGCCATTCGTCAGCAATAAGCTTAGCACTTTCCTTAGAGAAAGCCCCACTCCCCTGTTCAGGCTTGTAGGTAACAGCAAAACGCACATCACCAACTCTTTCCCAGTTAGTTTTTAGGGAAGAAAAGATTCTGAGAAGAATAGAGCTGACAAAAGGAAGCCCCTTTAGAACTGAAGTACCGCATACCGTACCTGATTTAGGATTAAGCAGGGTGGCAGTAATCAGCCTTTGATTAAGCACAGTTGAGGAAGTACAGTCAGATTTTTTACAAACGATGAGGTCAAGCGGGGATTGACCTGCTCTGATTTCGACATCATCAAGACTTGCGTTATAGAGAGCTGCAATAGATTTAGAGCCATTGGAAACGACCATTTCCCCCACCGCCTCACCATAGGTAAGTAAATCATCAAGATAATTGTAAATAAAGCCGAGCAAGCCGAAAGAACCGCCCACAGTAGGAACATTCTCAATAAAATCGTCAATAATTTTCTGAGCCTCAGAGCTGTTGACCTTAACGGAGAAATTACCGATAAGGCGAACAATTTTAGACAAAGCGGCATCAATAACAGGAACAGAGTCCCTGAGGGAAGAATACAAATCTCTTTCGGCTTTAGATTGCATTTGGAAACGAGAGAAAGCAAGCGAGCCGTTGTCATTAAAGGACCTTGAAACGGTCTGAACAGGCAAAGAGGAAGCAGAAGAAATATTTTTATTTCTGTTCCAAAACATAAATTAAAAATCCTCCAATCTTTCAGCGGCAAAGGCAAAGAAATGCGAACCGCCGTCAATAACGGTAGTAACAAAGTATCTCAAATCGTCCATAGCGTGGTCATTCTCCTTAACAGGCTGATCAAGGGCTTTTCTGCCGTCCCACCTGTATAGTGAAAACTCCTTGCGAATATCCTTGCAGTTTCTGCAAATTTTAACTGAACCGTCCTTAAGCACCTGAGAAACTCTCCTGATGCCGTCAACGACCGAATTTTTAGCAGGAGTAACCTTAAATCTGTTATGCCTGCGAATAACCTCAATAAAACTTGCGGCAGAGGGGTCAACCACAATCTGAGAAATAACCCTGTCCCCCACAAGGGAGCATAAGCACTCATAATGCTCCTCATCAGTTTTCTGAAAGCCCTCAGTTCTTGAGTTAAAGTAATACTCATCAATTCTGAACCAGACATTATTTTTAAGCCCCCATAAGCCAAACGAAGCAGGATTGACCGTACCATAATCGCAGGAAACGGCAAACTTTTCAAAGTCGCCGGAAGGCACATCGCAGTACATATCAGGGTTGTCCATAAACGGATAAACCGCCCCATAAACAGCAACCCACCTGCCCTTGATAAATCTCTCATAGAAAACACCAGAGTAAAGGCTTTCATATCTTTTCTTAACCTCAGAAGTAAGAGAGGGGTTATCGTCCATAGTAAAATGCAGATAAAGAGCATTTTTATCGTCACATTTTTGAATCCATTCTTTAAAGAACCAGTGTTCAGGGAACTCAGGGTTGCAGTTAAACCAGAACTTAGAGCCGTCAACAGAGCATCTTGCAAGAGCCTGCTCAACGAAGGAGCGAGGCATAAGAGCGACCTCATCAAATAAAACCCCAGAAAGAGTCATACCTTGGATAAGAGAAGCAGAAGATTCGTCCTTACCGCCGAATAGATAAAATCTGTTAATTCTGCCGTTAAATGAAACGGTCAGCTTATTTTCAGAAACACGCTCAACGCAGTCAAAGCCGAGTGATTTAAGAAGTGGAAGAACAGGCGTAATCATATTTCTGCGAAGAGAGCGAATAGTTTTACCGCAAAGAGCAAAATCGTTATCAGCGAACTGATAAAAAGACCAGATAATAAAGGAAAGAGCCATACAAAAGGTTTTACCGCTGCGGACAGCACCGTCACAAATAATAGCATCCTTTGAAGAAAGCTCAGACTCTCTGTTCCACCAGCTGAGAACGAGAAGTTGTTTTTGAGAAAAACTGTTAATAATCAGACTTACCACACCCAACAGCCTTAGCACTTTGAGAAATAGCATCATAAAGAGATTTAGCATTATCAGATAAAGAGTTATCGTTTTCAAGCTTTTCGAGGGCTTTAAGTCTGTCAAAAAATTTAATTTCCATAGCACCGTCCTTAGGTCTTTTAATTTCCGAAACGAGAAAAAGGTCCATATTTTCGAGCTGAGCCTTAGACGGTGAATCCATATACAGCAAAGAAACAGCATCAGAAATACTGCCAAAGGCAAGCCGTCTGTAGCCTGATTCAGCGACACAGGCAAAAGCGGACTTACGCTGAGCAGAAATCCTCTGAATTTCATCAGAAATATCTTTTCTTGCGAGGAGCTTTTCGCCAACCTGATCAAAATTTTTCAGGTAGCCTGCTTTTTTAGCAGACAGCGAGGGATTACCCGAGCTGACAAAGCAGGAGCAAAATTTTTTTTCCTTGCTGGTAAGCTTGTTAATAATAAAATGTCACCTCCGTAAAGTGAGAGGGAAAGTAAGTGAAAAAAATATACCTCTCACCTATACAGACAAAAAAGGAAAAAATTGCATAAAAGTATGCAAAAATAGGAAAAATAAAAAATAAAAAATTAAAAAAGCCAACGAGCGAAAAGAGGAGAACAAGAGATGCTGACCAAGGACCACACAAAAAATCTTGAGAAAATAAAGAAAGCCCTAAGGAGTGATAAAAGCTTTGACCTTGTGCAAAGGAATATAATAATAAAGGGGCGAAAAGCATCAATATTTTTTGTTGACGGATTTTTAAAGGATGACATAACGGAGAAGATACTTGAATATTTCTATAAAAATGTAACAGAAGAGAACTTCAAAACGCCCGAATATTTCAGCTATACATCAATACCGTATGTAGAGGTCACAACAACAGACGATACCGAAAAGATATGTACAGATGTATTAAGTGGAATAACGGCATTAATAATAGAGGGATTTGAAAAAGCCTTATTATTAGATACAAGAACATATCCGCAGAGGGAAAACGCAGAGCCTGACAATGATAAGGTACTGCGAGGAAGTCATGACGGCTTTGTAGAAACACTTATACTAAACACCGCCCTGATAAGACGAAGAATAAGAGATACCTCCCTGACGGTGCAGGCATATCAGATAGGAACAGAAACAAAAACAGATATAGCCCTTGTATATATGGAAAATAAGGTAGATAAAAAGCTGTTAAAACGATTGCAGAAAAGGCTTGGAGAAATCAACATACCGTCACTTGTAATGAACCAGCAAACATTAATAGAAGCGATATATAAACGAGTGTGGTTCAACCCATTTCCAAAGGTAAAGCATACAGAGCGACCTGACACAGCGGCGGCATCGGTGTTGGAGGGAAATATAGTAATATTGGTAGATAATGCCCCCTCAGCCTTGATAATGCCGACATCAATATTTGATGTATTGGAGGAAGCGGACGATTATTATTTTTCTCCGATAGTGGGAAGCTATTTAAGGCTTGCAAGATATTTTATAACCTTGGTATCAGTATTGATAACTCCCTTGTGGCTGCTCGCATTACAAAATCCAGATTATGTACCAGATATATTCAGATTTGTGCTGTTAGACACCGCACAGAATGTACCAGTATTTTATCAGCTGTTGTTAATGGAAATTGCAATAGACGGACTCAGACTTGCCGCACTCAATACACCAAACTCACTTACCACTCCTTTAGGCATAATCGGAGGTATCGCACTCAGCGAATTTTCGGTAGAATCAGGGTGGTTCTGCATAGAATCTATATTGTATATGGCATTGGTAACGGTAGCAAACTACACCCAGCCGAATTATGAGTTAGGCTACAGCCTGAAATTCTGCCGAGTTCTAATGCTGATACTGACCTATATATTCAATCTATACGGATTTATCATAGCAAGCGTAATCAATATACTTCTTGTATGCTTCAACAGAACGCTGTCAGGAAAGAGCTATTTATATCCGCTGATACCGTTCAACGGAAAAGAGTTTTTAAGGAAGATAATAAGGATACACAACCGCTGATAGTCAAAATATCCAAAATAAGGCAAATAAAATTGTATAAAAAGTGTATGTAAAAAACGGCAGATAAAAGCTATAATTATAAGCAGAAAGGAAGCTAAAAAAGCAAGGAGGAGCAAAAAATGATAAAAAAATACACATCAGGCAAGCCGATAGAAACTGAAGCAGTAGTGAAGGAGTATAAGGCTAAGCCGATAGAAGAATTACCGCTGAAAAATCATACAGAGGGCGAGCATTTCATAATAGAAATGGAATTGCAAAAGGAAGATATAGTATATGGCTTAGGCGAAGCCCCAAGGGGAATAAATAAGAGGGGCTGGGTGTATGAAAGCTTTTGCAGTGATGACCCATTCCACACAGAAACCAAGTCATCATTATATGGGGCACACAATTTTATAATCATAGCAAGCGAAAAGCCCTACGGAATATTTATAGATTTTCCGTCAAAAATCCGCTGGGATATAGGCTACAGCAAGGAAAGTGAAGTACAAATAACAATAACAAACCAAAATTTTGACATATATGTAATAGAGGGCAGTACACCAGCAGAAATCGTAAAGGAGTTCAGAGGAGCAATAGGCGAAAGCTATATACCGCCATATTGGGCATTTGGCTACCAGCAAAGCCGTTGGAGCTATCCTGACAAAAACGCAGTAGATAAAGTGATAGAGGGCTACAAAGAAGCGGAAATACCGCTTGAATGTGTGTATCTTGATATAGACTATATGGACAGCTACAAGGATTTCACGGTAGATGAAGCAAAATTCCCTGATTTCAAAGAATATGTAGCCGAAAAGAAAGCCGAGGGAATACACCTGATACCGATAATAGATGCAGGTGTAAAGAAAGCAGAGGGCTATGAAATATACGAAGAGGGAAAAGAAAAAGGTTATTTCTGCAAGAAGTCAGACGGAAGCGAATTTGAGGGTGGAGTATGGCCAGGGATATGCGGATTTCCTGATTTTATGAGAAAAGAAGTAAGAGAATGGTTTGGTTCAAAGTATAAACTGCTCACAGAAGCAGGAATAGACGGATTTTGGAATGATATGAACGAGCCTGCTATATTCTACTCAACAGAGGGATTAGAAAAGGCATTAGAAAAAGCGGTATCATTAAAGGGAGAAAATCTCGATTTATCAAAATTTTTCGGATTAAAGGACACCTTTTTAGGATTATCAAATTCGCCTGAGGATTACGCAAGCATATATCACACAATAAACGGAGAGCAGGTATGTCACAATTTAGTTCATAATATATACGGAGCGAATATGACAAAATCGGCAGGAGAATATTTTGAAAAGGAATACGGCAAAGAAAAAATCCTGATGTTTTCGAGAGCCTCATATATAGGAGCACACAGAACAAGCGGAATATGGTTTGGCGATAATCATTCATGGTGGTCACACATATTATTAAATTTAAAGATGTTGCCGTCAGCCAATATGTGTGGATTTTTATATTGTGGAGCAGACCTTGGCGGATTTAACGAAAACGCCAGCCGAGATTTGGTATTAAGATTTCTGGCACTTGGTGTATTCACCCCATTGATGAGAAACCATTCCGCACTTGGAACAAGGGAGCAGGAATGTTACAATTTTGAGAATACCAAGGATTTTAAAGACATAATCGAAGTCCGATACAGACTAATCCCCTATTTGTATGAAACCTTCAAAAAAGCGAGCAAAAATAATGAAATGATGTTCCGTCCATTATCGTTTGATTATCCGCATGATAAAATAGCAAGGGAATGTGAAACCCAGCTAATGCTTGGCGAAGAATGTATGATATGCCCTGTATATGAACAGAATGTAAACGGCAGAACCGTATATTTACCTGAGGATATGACCTATGTAAAGCTAAGCGGAAAAGAGATAACCACCAAAAAGATGAAAAAGGGCATAAATTATATTGAAGTAGCCTTAAACGAAGTTCCATTGTTTATAAAGTCAGACAAGCAGATACCAATATATGCACCTGCAATGAGGACAACACAAATAGATACCACAACCAAAGAAATGATAGGATAAAGAAACTGAAAAAGCGGTGCAAAAGCTGAAAAGCCTGCACCGCTTTTGTGAATTTTAGACAAAAAAATTTTATTTTTTAAAAATGTTACAACACTGCCGTTGACAACATTTTGCCATAATGTTACAATGAATGAAAATAGAAATCAAAAAGGATGTGAAAGACTATCAAAAACTAATACTTTTGCACAATCCATTAATTTAAAGTATAATAAACAATATTATACAACTATTATGTTAAGTCATAATTAAAATTATATTTATAAAAGGAGATGTTTATTTATGAAAACTAAAAAAATCAAAAGACGGATACTCAGTTCCACTCTTGCTGGTTTAATTGCAGTTTCATCGTTACCACTTTCGGCAATTCCAGCCTTTGCCGCTGAAATTGATGTTAATGATGCTGTAGGCACTCTTCAAGAACCTGAAATATCTGACGGTTATTATCAGATTTCAAACGCAGATGAATTGTACTGGTTTGCAGATTATGTCAACTCTGGCAATTATGATGCAAAAGCTGTTTTAACTAAAAACATAACCATTAACAGTACTCCCCTGTCAAGCTCTACAAATCCATCATCAGTCCGTTCGTGGATTCCTATCGGTACTAAGCACGATATAAATGGTGATGGCACTGAAGAAAACTCAACCTTTAATGGCACATTTGACGGTCAGGGCTATACAATTTCAGGTCTTTATATAAAAGACAACTCCTGGAGCTATGCTGGTTTGTTTGGCTGTACTGTAACTGCTGATATTAAAAATATTAATATAAAAAACGCCTATATTTCAGCTGGCTATGGTGTTGGCTTAATCGTTGGTCAGGATATCAGCTCAAAAATTAGTAACTGTACTACCTCTTCTGACTGTATAATTGAATCTCTGAACAATAGCCATATAGGCGGTATAGGTGGCGACTGTACTTCCACTACATTTACTGATTGTACTAATAATGCTTCAGTTGAGGGCTATTATTACTACATAGGCGGTATTACTGGAATTTTAACCTATGGTTCTATAACAAATTGCGTAAATTATGGTACTGTAAAATGTGACGGCTGGCGTGAAACTGGTGGTATTGCTGGACGAGTAACACAAAGTGTTGAAATAAATAATTGTACTAACAACGGTACTGTTGAAAGCAATGGTTCTGAAGCTGGTGGTATTGTCGGAGCAAGTACATCTAATATTTCAATAAAAACCTGTACAAATACTGGCTCTGTTACTACCAAAAGTGATGATGCAGGTGGTATAGTAGGTAGTGCAAGCAATACACAGATAGTAAACTGTCTTAACTCAGGTAATATCAAATCAATGACAAGCTATGCAGGTGGTATAGCTGCCGTAGCTCAATCAGCAAATATAATTGCAAACTGTCTTGATATAGGTACTGTTGCAGATAGTGGCTCAAACTATGCAGGAAGTATATGTGGCAGAAACTACATTGGCTGCGGTATTGCAAGATGCTACACCTCACAGGCAACACCTATAGGTACAAATGAAGGTACTAATGGTGGTGCAGTAAGAACAGCAACCGCAGAAGAACTTCATAATGGTTCAATAGCATATTACCTTAAATCTGGTGTTGCATTTTCTATTGGTGATACTCGCTATTCATTCTCTGGAAGTCCTTGGGGACAGGATTTCCTCTATGCTGACCCATACCCTACATTAAATGCAAGACCAGTTTATTATGGCTATGATTGTACTGGCTCATCAACAAAGGTGTTCAGCAATTATAAGCTTAATTCCTCTGTTACCACTTCACATACATACTCAAATGGTATTTGTGCTTGTGGAAAATACGCCACTCCGACATATTCTAATGGAGCATATAGAATTGCCAATGCAGGCAACCTTTACTGGTTTATGGAATATGTTAATAGTGGAAACACATCTGCTAATGCAATTCTTGTTAATGATATAAACCTTAACTATGGTACATTCTCAGAAAATGGAGAATTTACTCCAAAAAGCTCTGCAAATTCTTTCCTTAATGAGTGGTTTCCAATCGGCTACTATTATGATAGAAAAGATTACGACAACAAAAGAGAGGACATTTACTATCAAGGAACCTTTGACGGTCAAGGCTATACTATTTCAGGCTTATATATTGATAAAACCATAAGCTATGCTGGTCTTTTTGGTCAGACAAAGGATGCAACCATTAAAAATGTAGCACTTGATAATTCATACATTTCAGCTACTTCAAATGTTGGTGGTATTTGTGGCAGAACCTATAACTATAGCAATATCATAAATTCAGCAGTATATGGCAATATAATAAAAGGTGACAGTACATATATTGGTGGCATCTGTGGTTATAATGTAAGTACCTCTAATATAGTAAATTGTTTAAACAGAGCTTCAGCTGTAACTACCCCAGCATCTTTTTGTGGAGGTATCTGTGGTTCTGGAAAAATTAATAATTCCTATTCTATTGATACAGCTTGTAGCAAGGCATCTGGAAACGGCTCTGCTGATACAACAAGCATAGTATCTCTAAGTCAGCTCACATCTGGTTTAGTTGCATATTCACTTCAAAATGGTTGTACAGTAGATAACACTTTTTATAATGGAAACATCTGGGGTCAGATTGATGTTGTAATTTCTCAAAGACCTTTGAATACAATCAGTCTTCCAGCCTTAAATGGTGAAACAGTTTATAAGCGTTATAAATGTGAAAGCAATACTGCTGTTTACACAACAAATGAAAACTATTGTCATGCAGAGCCTAATCAGAATCACAGCTACTCTAATGGTATTTGTACATACTGTGGCAATGCTGAAATAGCGTCAGGCATTGAAATCAACGAAACAAATTTCCCTGATGAAAGCTTTAGAAATACTATTAAACAATTTGATACTACAGGCAACGGCTGGCTAAGTGATGCAGAAATCGAGCATACTATCACAATAGATGCAACAAACCGTAACATCAATAGCCTGAAGGGTATTGAATATTTTACAGCTCTTCAGGTGCTTTATGCATATGGAAATAACCTTACAACACTTGATGTTAGTAAGAACACCGAGCTTGTTATGCTCAACTGCGGTGAAAACCAGCTTACAACACTTGATGTAAGTAAAAACACAAAACTTGGTGGTTTATACTGCTATTCAAATGAGCTTACAAGCATTGACATTTCTATGTTAAAAAATCTTGACAATGCAAGCTTTGCAAATAACAAGTTTAAATCTCTGAATTTCTCTGAAAATCCAGTAATAAGAGTTATCTACGCTCAGAACAACGAGCTTGAGAGCATTAACCTTGGCAGCAATGAAAATCTTTCTCTATTAATGTGTGACAACAACCATTTGCCATATATTGATTTAAGTGGTTGTCCTAATGTATCAACCTTTACAGCCAAAAACAATGTATGCACATATGATACAGTTCCATGTATGTTTGCACCTGAGGGAATTAATATGAATTGTGTAAGTAATCTTACTGGAGCAGAAATTAATAATAATAAATTCTACTTACCAGAGAATACAATCACATATACATATGCTTGTAATGACAATTCAAGTGCATCCTTTACCCTTATTATATCTTCGTATAGTCATACATTTGCTGACGGTTGCTGTATTGATTGCGGATCAAATAATTGGGGCGATGTAAATCTTGACGGCAACATTAATGTTGAAGATATTACATTAATACAGCAATACCTTGTTGGACTTGAAAATCTAACAGAAAAACAATTAGTATTAGCTGATGTTGACGGTAGTGGCATTGTAAATATTAAGGATGCAACAACTATTCAAAAATACTTATTAGGACTTGAATCAGTAATTTAAAAATTCCCCCAAATTCGTAATTTTATGGATTTATTATAATCAAGTGGTGGTGTGGATTTTACATATCCATACCACCACTTATCATATATGTTTATCAACTTATTTTTCTTGAAAACATCACAATTTTATGTTATGATTTAATAAAGCTGATAGGAGGCTGAGCAATATGGGAATATATCTGAATCAGGATAATATATTATTTCAGGAAGCAGTGAATTCAGAAATATATATAGATAAATCAATGCTGATTGAATGTGCAAATAGAAAATTGCGAACATCAGATAAATATATGTGTGTCAGCCGACCACGCAGATTTGGAAAATCTATAGCAGCAAATATGCTTGTAGCCTATTACAGTAAGGGAGCCGATTCAAGGGAATTATTTTCAAAACTTGAAATCTCAAAAGCAGAAAGCTTTGAAAAACACCTTAATAAATTCAATGTAATCCACCTTACAATGACCGACTATTACGATTATACAGTAAAAGAAATGGTTGAGTACATTGAAGAGGATATTATCTTTGATATACAAACAGAATATCCTGATTTAATGTTACCAAAAAGATTAAATCTTGTCAAAATATTAGAGATTGCATATGCACAGACAAAAATCCCATTTGTATTCATAATTGATGAATGGGACAGCATAATGCGAAAAACAATGCAGAACGAAGATGAACAAAGGGAATATTTAAACTTTTTAAGAAACCTGTTAAAAGATAAGCCATATGTAGCCCTTGCCTATATGACAGGAATTTTACCAGTAAAAAAGTACGGTGAACACTCAGCCTTGAATATGTTCACAGAGTATTCAATGGAAGAGCAGAGAGAGCTTGCAGAGTTCACAGGCTTTACCGAAAGTGAAGTAACAGACCTTTGCAAAA
>JAKSRB010000032.1 GCA_024403825.1 Ruminococcus sp.
TATTGGTAATGTTAGAATAAAATGAATTAAGGCTACCAGTCAACTATTTTATCATAGTTTTAGCACATTAATTATATAAATAGAAAATATAATCCACCACACTATTTATCAGGTAATGAGTGGATTAAACTTTTAGGGCAACAAACCAACGATTTTCTTCAAGAAACAAATATCTTTCCTTACCAAGAATTTTACAGGTATATCGTATTCCGGCACCACCTGCTTTTAAGGATGCGGAATATCGTATATCTGTTATTTTTTCTATGGGATAGCATTTATTACCATCCCAATGAATATATTCCGGCATAAGATTTCCGTCACAATCAAAGGTTGCTGTAACTTTTATATACTTTTTCATTGTTTTAATATTCCTTTATAAATAACTGACGGGATGAATTGTGTGTTCTTCCTTTGGATTAAAGCCCGAAAGTGTGCGGTCCTTTAATAAAACCGCAGGTCTTACAGCATAGCTTCCAAAACGCTTTTTTAAAATATCTAAGGTTTTATCAAGCTGTTCAGACTTAATAAGATTTTTTTCGTCCTGCAAAAGACTTATCTGGTGCGGAATGTTATCTCCTATGAAGTCTGAAAGACTTACTCCTATGCTTCGGAGTGGTTTGTTCATTTTATAGCTTTTTTTGAAAAGCTTTAGTGCGGTATCAGCAATCTGAGATGTAATGTTACTGTATGAGTCAAGTGTACTTTGTCTTGTTATGGTGTGAAGCTCATTATCTCTTATCGAAATACTTACGGTGCGTGTCAGAAAGCCTTGCTCTCTTAATCTGCGACATACACTTTCACAAAGTACAAAAAGCACAATTTTTACATCTTCAATAGTTTCCATATCCTTTGGTGTGGTTGTAGAGTTTCCTATAGACTTTACCTCCTCGGTATAATCTATAGGCATAACAGGTGATGAATCATAGCCGTTAGCAAATGCAAATATCAAATCTCCCCATTTTCCAAAATTAGTCCTTAGCTGTTCAACAGGGGTATTGGCTATATCTCCAATAGTATAAATGCCGAGCTGTCGGAGCTTTTTGTTGGTTGCTCTGCCAACATATAAAAGGTCACTTGCAGGACTGTTCCATACTATTGATTTATAATTGCTTCTATTTATTATTGTAATTGCATCTGGCTTTTTATAATCACTTCCGAATTTTGCAAATATTTTATTAAAGCTTACGCCAATACTTACCGTAATTCCGAGTTCATTTTTTATTCGTTCACGAATTTCCTCAGCAATTTCAATTCCACTTTTACCAAAGGTATTTGTTACATCAAGCCATGCTTCATCAAGTCCGAATGGTTCAACCAGATTAGTATATTCGGAATAAATTCTGCGAGCCATTTTTGAAAATCTTTTATACAAATCAAAGTGGGCAGAAACTGTCACCAGCTCAGGGCATTTTTGCTTTGCCTGCCATATGGCTTCGCCTGTTTTTATGTTATATTTTTTAGCTATCTCATTTTTGGCAAGTATAATTCCATGCCGATTTTCTGCATCACCGCTTACTGCTACAGGCTTATTTCTTATTGTGGGATTATGGAAACATTCCACACTTGCATAAAATCCGTTGCAGTCACTATGGAGTATGGTTCGTTCATTTTGAATTTTGTTTTTATCAATTACGCTGTTAATATTCATATAATCATCTCGAATAAATGTTTGATATAATTATAGAACAAATATTCTATTTTGTCAATCGGTAATTTATGTATTTATTATGATTTTAGTTCATACTTAAAATTGAAGTTTACAAATCAGAATTGTTGTGGTACAATTTATAATGTTAGATTATGTAAAAATTTACACTTTATTTGCTGAATAATGATATGTGATAAATTTTTATTCGGTAAATATTATTAAAAAGAATTTTGGAGGCTTAAAAATGGAAGCTTATAAACAAGAATTTATTGAATTTATGGTTGATTGTCAGGTTCTTAAATTTGGCGATTTCGTTACTAAGAGTGGCAGAAAAACTCCTTTCTTTGTAAATACAGGCTTTTACAGAACAGGTGCTCAGTTGAGAAGACTTGGTCAGTACTATGCCGCTGCTATTGAGGAAAAATTTGATCTTGATTTTGATGTTCTTTTTGGACCTGCATATAAGGGTATTCCTCTTTCAGTTGCAGCTACTATTGCAATCAGCGAAAAGTATGGCAAGGATATTCGTTATTGTTCAAATCGTAAGGAAGTAAAGGACCATGGCGATAAGGGTATTCTTCTTGGAAGTCCTATAAATGACGGTGACAAGGTTGTTATAATCGAAGATGTTACAACTGCTGGCACATCTATAGAAGAAACTCTTCCTATCATCAAGGCTCAGGGCGATGTAAGTCCAATCGGACTGGTTGTTTCAGTTGACCGTATGGAGCGTGGCAAGGGCGAAAAATCTGCACTTTCTGAAATTGAAGAAAAATACGGTTTAAAAACTACAGCTATTGTTACAATGGCTGAGGTTGTTGAGCATCTTTATAATAAGGAATACAATGGCAAAATTATTATTGATGATACAATCAAAGCTGCTATAGATGCTTATTATGAGCAGTATGGTGTAAAATAATTTCTGATTATTCGGAGGAAAGCTATGGCAGAATCAGGCAAGGAACATTCAGGGCATAGACAAAGAATGAAGAAAAAATTCATAGAAAACGGATTTGATGTTTTTGAGCCACACGAGGCTCTGGAAATGTATCTATATTATGCAATTCCACGCAAAGATACAAATCCTGTTGCTCACAAACTGCTTGACAGATATTGCACCATAGGCAGTGTATGTGATGCTCCTATTGACGAGCTTATGAAGGATTTCGGATTGTCTGAATCTGCCGCAGTTTATCTCAAAATGCTTCCTGAGATGTCGAGGCTGTATAATGAATCAAAAATGTCAGATGATAATATTATTGATTTTGAAAATCTCGGCAAACAATTTCAGGTTAAATTTATTGGCAGAACAAGCGAGGCGGTTGCACTTATGCTTGGTGATGCCAAAGGAAAAATGATATATTTTGGAATTATTTCAAAGGGTTCATTAAATTCTTCAGATATACCAATCAGAAAAATTGTTGATTTGGCATTGCGACACAATGCCAAAACTGCATTTATGGCTCATAATCATCCAAGTGGAACAGCGTTGCCCTCACAAAGCGACCTGATTACCACTCGCAAGGTTCGTGAAACCTTATTAAGCATAGGGGTAGATTTAATCGACCATTATATAATAACAACGGATGATTATATTTCACTTAGAGAAAGCGGTTTATCAGGAAATATATTTTTTTATGAAGATTAATACTTATTGACAAATGCGTACATTTGTTCTATAATACATTTTAAAATATTCAGCTAAATCAGGTGATTATATTTATGGGTAAGTTTGTACTTCATTCAAAATACAGACCAACAGGTGACCAGCCACAGGCAATAGACAGAGTTGTTGAGAGCATAAACTCAGGAAACAAGGAAACTACATTGCTTGGTGTTACAGGTTCAGGTAAAACATTTACAATGGCAAATGTAATTGAGCGTGTTCAACGCCCAACACTTGTGCTTGCACATAATAAAACTCTTGCTGCTCAGCTTTGCAGTGAGTTCAAGGAGATTTTTCCTGATAATGCGGTTGAATATTTTGTTTCATATTATGATTATTATCAGCCTGAGGCATATATTGCACAGACCGATACTTATATAGAAAAAGACAGCTCCATAAATGATGAGATTGATAAACTCAGGCATAGTGCAACACTTGCATTATCTGAAAGAAATGATGTTATAATAGTTGCCTCTGTTTCATGTATTTATAGCTTGGGTAATCCTATTGATTATCGTGAAATGGTTATATCTCTGCGTCCAGGTATGGAAAAGCCTCGTGATGAGTTAATCAGAAAGCTTGTAGATTTGCAATATGAACGCAATGATGTTAATTTTATTCGTAACAAGTTCAGAGTAAGGGGAGATGTACTTGAAATCTTCCCTGCCGCTTCAAATGATTCTATAATAAGGGTAGAGTATTTTGGAGATGAAATTGATAGAATTTCAGAAATCAATCCGCTTACAGGTGAATTAAAAGCAATATTAAAACATGCTGCAATTTATCCTGCATCACATTATATTGTTTCAAGAGATAAAATGAATATAGCTTTGCAGACAATCGAAAATGAGTTAGAGGAACGACTTAATTATTTTCGTGAAAATGGAAAGCTTCTTGAGGCACAGCGAATTGAACAGCGTACAAGATATGATATGGAAATGTTGCAGGAAATAGGTTTTTGTACAGGCATTGAGAACTACTCAAGAATACTGTCTGGCAGAGAACCTGGTTCAGCACCATACACATTACTTGATTATTTTCCTAAGGATTTTCTGCTTTTTGTAGATGAATCACATGTGACATTACCACAGGTAAGAGGTATGTTTGCAGGTGACCACGCAAGAAAGAAAAATCTGATTGAGTATGGTTTTCGTCTGCCGTCTGCATATGATAACAGACCTTTAAATTTTGATGAATTTTACGAGCGTATAAATCAGGCTGTTTTTGTAAGTGCAACTCCTGGCGATTTAGAGCTTGAAAAGTCTGCCGTTGTTGCTGAACAGATTATCCGTCCTACAGGACTGCTTGACCCTGAGATTTCGGTAAGACCTACTGAGGGTCAGCTTGATGACCTTGTATCTGAAATTAATGTAAGAACCGCAAAGAAACAGCGTACACTTGTAACTACCCTCACTAAAAAAATGGCAGAGGATTTGACAAACTACCTTGACGGTATGGGTATTCGTGTAAGATATATGCATCACGATATTGATACAGTCGAGCGAATGGAAATTGTGCGTGATTTGCGACTTGGTGAATTTGATGTACTGGTTGGCATAAATCTACTCAGAGAAGGACTTGATATACCAGAGGTTTCACTTGTAGCGGTGCTTGATGCTGATAAAGAAGGATTTTTGAGAAGTACTCGTTCATTGATTCAGATTATCGGACGAGCTGCCCGTAACAGCGAAGGTACAGTAATTATGTATGCTGATAATGTTACAGCTTCAATGAAAGTTGCAATTACAGAAACCAACAGACGAAGAGAAATTCAGGAAAGATATAATACTGAAAATGGAATCATTCCAAAAACTATCGTTAAAAAGGTGAGTGAAATTCTTGAAATATCTACACATAAGGACAGCGATTTCAAGAATACAAAGCAGATGACAAGAGAGCAAAAGCATCAGCTTATAGAAAGTCTTACCAAGGAAATGAAAACAGCAGCAAAACTGCTTGAATTTGAACACGCAGCATATTTGCGTGATAAAATCAAAAAATTGCGTGGCGAAAAATAGGAATCTGTTATTTTGCTTTAATTAAACATAAAGGGAGAGTTAAATGGCAAAGAAAAAGGTTACTAATGAGTATAACAACGAAAGCATAACAACCCTGAAAGGTGCAGATCGTGTACGAAAAAGACCTGCTGTTATTTTCGGCTCAGACGGTATAGACGGTTGCCAGCACTCGGTATTTGAAATACTTTCAAATTCCATAGATGAGGCAAGAGAGGGCTATGGTAAAAAAATTATCGTAACCAGATATTCAGACGGTTCAATAGAGGTTGAAGACTTTGGTCGAGGAATACCTGTTGATTTTAATGAGAATGAGCAGAAATATAATTGGGAGCTTGTTTTCTGTGAAATGTATGCAGGCGGAAAATACAATAACAATGAGGGCGAAAGCTATGAATTTTCGCTTGGTATGAACGGACTTGGACTATGCTCAACCCAGTACAGCTCAGAATTTATGGATGTTGACATCAGGCGTGACGGTTATCGTTATACTCTCCATTTTGAAAAGGGCGAAAATGTAGGTGGTTTAAAAAAAGAGCCTTATAATAAAAAGGATACAGGAACAAAAATAATATGGAAGCCTGACCTTGAGGTTTTTACAGATATTGATATACAGCCTGATTATTTTATTGATATTATGAAAAGACAGGCTATAGTAAATGCTGGTGTAGAGTTTATTTTCAGAAATCAGAATGGTAAAGATTTTGATACAACTACATTTAGTTATGAAAATGGTATAGTTGACCATGTTTCAGAGGTAATTGGTGATAATGCACTTACATCAGTTCAGCATTGGGAAACCGAAGTTAAAACTCGTGACAGAGCAGATAAGCCTGAGTACAAGTGTAAAATAAATATAGCTGTTGCTTTTTCAAATAAGGTTAATCTTACTGAATATTATCATAATTCAAGCTGGCTTGAGCATGGCGGAGCACCTGACAAGGCGGTAAGAAATGCTTTTGTTTATCAGATTGACAGCTATTTAAAGGCAAATAACAAATATAATAAAACTGAAAGTAAAATTAAATATGATGATGTTGAGGATAGTCTTGTATGTGTAATATCCTCTTTTTCAAGTGTTTCATCATATGAAAACCAGACCAAAAAGGCGGTTACAAACAAGGGTATTCAGGATGCAATGACTGCATTTATGAAAAAAAGTCTTGAGGTATATTTTATTGAAAATCCGCTTGAGGCAGATAAGCTTGCAAATCAGATACTTATTAATAAACGCAGTCGAGAGAGTGCTGAAAAGACAAGACTTAACATAACCAAAAAGCTTTCTGGAAATCTTGATATGACAAATCGTGTAGCAAAATTTGTAGATTGTCGCAGCAAAGATGTTTCCGCAAGAGAATTATTTATAGTTGAGGGTGATTCCGCTCTTGGTGCCTGTAAGCAGGCAAGAAATCCTGATTTTCAGGCAATTATGCCTATTCGTGGTAAAATTCTTAACTGTCTGAAAGCTGACTATGATAAAATATTTAAAAGTGAGATTATTACAGATTTGCTCAGAGTACTTGGCTGTGGTGTTGAGGTAAAATCTAAGGCAAACAAAAATCTTTCAAGTTTTGATATGGAGCAGTTAAGGTGGAACAAGGTTATATTCTGTACAGATGCCGATGTTGACGGATTTCAAATTCGCACATTGCTTCTGACTATGATTTATCGTCTTACACCGTCACTCATTGAGGCTGGAAAGATATATATTGCAGAATCTCCGTTGTATGAAATAACCTGTAAAAATGATGTTTATTTTGCATATGACGAGGTTGAAAAGGAAAAGTTTATTAAGCAGATAGGCAATGAAAAATTCACCATTCAGCGTAGTAAAGGTCTTGGTGAAAACGAACCTGATATGATGAACCTAACAACAATGAATCCTGCAACAAGACGATTGATAAAGGTTATGCCTGATGATGCCGCACAGACATCAGAAATTTTTGACATCTTGCTTGGTGATAATCTACAGGGAAGAAAAGATTACATTGTAGAGCATGGCAATGAGTATGTTGACCAGCTTGATGTAAGCTGATTGGGGGAAATATAATGGCAAAAAAGAAAACTCCAAATAAACAGATTTCACCTAAAACCCATGGAGTAATTAATGGAGCAGGTGATATTGTAGAGCAACCAATAGTATCTACAATCAGGGAAAACTATATGCCTTATGCTATGAGTGTAATACTTTCTCGTGCCATTCCTGAAATCGATGGGTTTAAGCCGTCCCACAGAAAACTGCTTTATACAATGTATCAAATGGGACTATTAAAAGGAAACCGTACCAAATCTGCAAATATTGTCGGAGCGACAATGAAATTAAATCCTCATGGTGATTCAGCTATTTATGATACAATGGTAAGACTTTCAAGGGGATATGAGGCATTGTTGCACCCATATATAGATTCAAAAGGAAACTTTGGTAAATTCTATAGTCGTGATATGGCATGGGCGGCATCAAGATACACAGAGGCAAAGCTGGCACCGATATGCAATGAGCTTTTTAAGGATATTGATAAAGATACGGTCGATTTTGCAGATAATTACGATAACACTATGAAAGAGCCGACACTTTTGCCGACAAGCTTTCCGTCAATTCTTGTAAATACAAATACAGGTATAGCAGTAGGTATGGCATCAAATATCTGTTCATTTAATCTTAAAGAAATATGCGAAACAACAGTGGCTATTATCAGAGATTCGGAGCATGATATAAAAACAACTCTGCCAGCACCTGATTTTATTGGTGGATGTCAGATTATATATGATGAAAAGGTTATAGAGCAGGTCTATAGGACTGGAAGAGGAAGTATTAAGCTTCGTGCGAAATATGAATATGATAAATCTGCAAATTGCATTGATGTACTTTCAATCCCAAGCTCTACAACCTCAGAAGTAATAATTGAAAAGGTAATTGACCTTGTTAAACAGGGAAAGCTAAAGGAAATATCAGATATTCGAGATGAAACAGGTATAGACGGATTAAAGATTACCATTGATTTAAAGCGTGGTACAGATGCAGAAAAACTGATGGCAAAGCTTTACCGATATACAACACTTGAGGATAGTTACGCCTGCAACTTTAATGTGCTTATTGGTGGAGTACCAAAGGTATTGGGAGTTAAAGAGCTTCTTGAAGAATGGATAGCATTCAGAATTGAATGTGTAAAGAGAAGAACCTTTTATGACCGCAATAAAAAGGCAGACAAGCTACATCTTCTCAGAGGTCTTGAAAAAATACTGCTTGATATTGATAAAGCAATAAAAATTGTGCGTGAAACTGAGGAAGAAATCGAAGTTGTGCCAAATCTTATGATAGGCTTTGGTATTGACGAGATTCAGGCTGAGTATGTTGCAGAAATAAAGCTCCGTCATTTAAATCGTGAATACATTTTAAAACGCACAAAGGACATAGAAAATCTTGAAAAAGAGATTGCAGAGCTTGATGCAATATTAAAGAGTCAGGCAAGAATAAAAACAATAATCGTAAATGAGCTTAAGGAGATTGCTCAGAAATACGGTCAGCCACGAAAAAGTATAATAATATATGAAGATAATGTAGGCTATGTTGAAGATGTAGAAGATATACCGGATTATGCTTGTACATTTTTCTTTACGAAAGAGGGATACTTCAAAAAAATCACACCTCAGTCGTTAAGAATGAGTGGCGAACATAAGCTGAAAGACGGAGATGAAATAATACAGCAGATAGAATTTTCAAATAATTGTGATTTGCTGTTTTTCAGTGATAAATCTCAGGTATATAAAACAAAGGCATCAGGCTTTGCCGATACTAAAACAAGTGTACTTGGCGATTATGTGCCTGCAAAGCTTGAAATGGACGATGGCGAAAATGCTGTAAAAATGATAGCAACAAAGGATTATAAGGGATTAATAATATTTGCCTTTGAAAATGGTAAAATTGCAAAAGTACCTTTAAATTCCTATGTAACAAAAACAAATCGTAAAAAGCTCACAAATGCTTATAGTGATAAATCTCCGATAGTTGATATAATTTACCTTGAAGAGGATACGGAAATTGTACTTGTTGATTCTCAGGGCAAAATTTTACTTGTCCATACAGGAGCAATTCCGCTCAAAACAACAAAAAATACACAGGGTGTAAATGTAATGAAATTCCGCAAAGGACACCGATTATTTGAAATAAAGGAATATATCGAGGGAATGTTTGCTAATCCTGATTATTATCGCAGAAGTTCAATGCCTGTTCTTGGAAAAGAGCGTGCAAAAGAGGATTCAGAGGGAAATCAGCTAACATTGCTTTAAATTAGCAAAAATGAAATATATAATTTAAGTACAGCTAAAAGGTCGGCAATTTTTAAAATTTGCCGACCTTTTTATAAATTAATTTTTAATATGAAATTATTTCATAACCATCATCAGTAATTAAAACCTGAATTTCCCATTGTGCAGATGGTTTTCCGTCTTTTGTATATATTGTCCAACCGTTTTTATCGTCAGTATATATTTCCTGTCTGCCCATATTTATCATTGGCTCAATAGTGAACATCATTCCGGGTACAAGGAGCATTTCATGACCCTTTTCAGCTACAAATTTTGATACACCGCTTGTAACATAACCAACCCATGGGTCTTCGTGAAATTCAAGTCCTATTCCATGACCGCCGATTTCTCTTACTATGGAATATCCATTTTCACTTACATATTTACTTACAGCCTCAGCCATATCTCCTAAAAATCCCCAAGGTTTTACCTCTTTTAATCCCTCATAAAGACTTTGTTTTGCAACCTCAACAAGACGCTTGTTTTCTTCTGAAACATTTCCGATACAGAACATTCTTGAAGAATCAGAAAAATATCCGTTTAATTCGGTTGAGCAATCCACATTAATAATATCTCCGTCCTTTAAAATCCTGTTTTCGTCAGGAATACCATGACACACTTCATTATTTATTGATGTACATACACTCTTTGGAAAGCCCTGATAATTCAATGGTGCAGGAATACCGCCCATTTTTGTTGTTATGTCATAAACCCACTTATCTATCTCAGCAGTAGAAATTCCTGCTTTTATATGCTCTGCTACATAGTCAAGAACTGCAATATTAATTTTTGCACTTTCTTTGATTTTTTCTATCTGTGCTGGAGTTTTAATTATGCTGTGGTCAGGTACAATATGACCTTCGCTTTCAATTTCTTCAATTCGTTCATCAAAATCAATATGACATTTTTTATATTTTTTGCCACTTCCACACCAGCAAGCATCATTTCTTCCCAGTTTTTCCAAAATAACGCACTCCCTTTTTAATATATTGATACAATTACATTATACCACTAAAACTCTATTATCTCAACATCAAATTTGCTCTATTGCCTTAAATATATTTTTAGTGTATAATTATATAAGCTTTTCGCATACATATTATGCGGAGGGATAGCCTATGAAACTGAAAAAGATAGCATTCGGGATAATCTGCACAATTCTTATGATTTCATTTTTTATTCTTATGATTTCAAGTGCAGCCAGTATTTCACTTTTAACCTCTGAAAATTATTTTTCTTCGGCTTGCGTAGTAATTGATGCAGGGCATGGAGGAGAGGACGGCGGTGCAGTTAATGATGATGGAGTGCTTGAAAAAAATATAAATCTTGAAATTGCAAAAGATACTTCTGAATTATTAAAATTTTTAGGATATAAAGTAATAATGACTCGTACAGAGGATACTGCATTATCAGGAGATGAAGCAACTATTCACGCAAGAAAGGTTGCAGATATGAAAAAACGGCTTGAAATTTACAATTCAGACAAAATTGATGCAGTTATAAGTATCCATCAAAATAAATATACAGAGAAAAAATATTATGGCACTCAAATATTTTATTCTCCCAATAACGAAAAAAGCAAGGTACTTGCAGATAATATTAAGAGTACAGTAAAAAAGCTTTTACAGCCTGATAATGAAAGAGAATGTAAGTCGGCAGATAGCGGAATTTATCTGCTTAAAAACGCAAAAAATCCTGCAATAATCGTTGAATGTGGTTTTATTTCAAATCCTGAGGAATGTTCAAAATTGCTCAATGATGAGTATCAAAAGCAGATAGCTTTTTCTATAACATTTGGATTTATTGATTATTATTTTAAAGAAGGTAAGTTATAGTATATTATGGGATGTGGGAATTATGGCAAAAATTAAAAGTGTATATATTTGCTCTGAGTGCGGATATGAGTCACCAAAATGGTATGGAAAATGTCCGTCTTGTGGTGAATGGAATACTATGAATGAAGAAATAAAGGATACAAGTAAAAAAACTGGTAGCATAAACAAAATTCATACATCTTCCAATTATACAAAACCTTTAACAATCAATGAAATATCAACTGAGGATGAACACCGATATAATACAGGGTGTGGGGAATTAAACCGAGTTTTAGGTGGCGGAATTGTAAAGGGAAGTCTTATTCTGCTTGGTGGTGACCCTGGTATAGGTAAATCAACCGTATTAATGCAGATATGCCAGTTTTTAGGTGATACACTTAAAATTCTCTATGTATCTGGTGAAGAATCAAAACGACAGCTAAAGCTTAGGGCATTAAGACTTGGTGTTGATTCTGATAACTTATTTGTAATGACAGAAAATGATGTCGAAATAATATGTGAACAAATAAAATCAGTACAGCCCGATTTGGTTATGATTGACTCAATTCAGACTATGAATTTAACCGAATTAACATCATCACCAGGAAGTGTGACTCAGGTTCGTGAATGTACAAATATGTTGATGCGTACCGCAAAGGGCTGTGATATTCCTATGTTTATTGTAGGTCATGTTAATAAGGAAGGCTCTATTGCAGGACCAAAGGTGCTTGAACATATAGTTGATACTGTTTTGCACTTTGAAGGTGATAAACAGATGAGCTGCAGAATTTTAAGAGCAGTCAAAAATCGTTATGGTTCTACAAATGAAATTGGTGTATTTGAAATGACAGACAGCGGATTGAAAGAAGTAGAAAATCCTTCAGTTATGCTGTTATCAGGCAGACCTAAAAATGTGTCTGGTACATGTGTTACTTGTACAGTTGAGGGGTCAAGACCAATACTTGCTGAAACTCAAGGGCTTGCAACGCAAAGCGGATACGGAAATGCACGCAGAATGGCAACAGGCTTTGATTATAACCGACTTTCTCTATTACTTGCGGTACTTGAAAAGCGTGCAGGATACTATTTTTCAAATTGCGATACATACATAAATATTGTTGGAGGACTTAGAGTTGATGAACCTGCAATCGACCTTGCAATAGCAATGGCTCTTGTAAGTAGTTTAAAAGATATTCCAATAAATGAAAAAGCTGTAGTATTCGGTGAAATAGGTCTTGCAGGTGAAATTCGTGCTGTTTCACAGGTTCAGATGCGTGTTAATGAAGCAGTAAGGCTTGGTTTTAAAAAAATAATATTACCTTATCATAATTTAAAAGGATTGATATGCAATGAGGCTGAATTAATTGGAGTAAAAAACATCAGACAAGCTTTTGAGGTTGTTTCAATATGAGTATATTAGTTGTTTCTGATAAATATTTATCATTTTATAAATCAATAATAAGTTTAAACAATGATGTAATACCGACAGATTTGATAAGTGAATTTCTGGAACCAGAACAAAAACACGCAGATATGCAGATATTAAAAATTAAAGACAAAATATTTTTGCTGAAAGAATGTAAATATCTTCAAAAAGAATTATCTAAATATAGTCCTTGTATATTAAGTAAAAATGCTCAAAGAAGTTATCCAAATAATATAATGTTAAATTACTTATATTTTAATGGAAGATTATATGGTAAGCTGTCAGCAATACCAAAAGAATTAAAAAATTTTTGTATTGAGCAAAAAATTCCACTTGTCAATGTAAATCAAGGCTACAGTCGATGCTCAACACTTATAGTATCAGAAACATCAGTAATAACCGCAGACAAATCAATAGCAAAAGCATTGTCTAATGACGGTGCTGATGTATTAATAATTTCCGAAGGTAATATAATGCTTGAGGGATTTGATTACGGATTTATTGGCGGTGCAAGTGGTCTGATAAAAAATCAAGATAAAAATATAGTTTTGTTTTTTGGCGATATAACAAAACATCCTGATTATTTCAATATAAAAGATTTTTGCAAAAAATATAATACGGAAATTAAAATTGTATGTCCTGAACAACCACTTACTGATATCGGCGGAATTGTTGATTTAGCTATAAATTAATGATATAATAAAAATAAATTTATGCTAACCTCCACCCTCAATTATACAAAATATTCATTTTGTATAATTAGTTGTATTTAAGTATAACCCCTTTTTTCTATTATTTTTAGATTGGAATTTTAATGCTATGGCTATGAATTATCGTGATGAAGCTCCACAAGTAATTAAAGATTACTTATTATACATACAGAACATTCGTGGTAAATCTCAAAAAACTGTAAATGAATATTACATTGACCTTAGAACTTTTTTCAGATATATCAAAATCAGTCGTAATATTGTAGATAAAAATACTGAGTTTGAAAACATTCAGATTGATGATATATCTATTGAGCTTATCAGAACTATTACTTTAAATGAAGCGTATGAGTTTATGGACTATCTAATTAGTGTACGCAATAATAATGCTGCGTCACGCTCCAGAAAATGTTCAAGTTTAAAAGGATTTTTTGAGTTTTTATATGATAAAAAGCATTTGATTGAAAACAATCCTATCGCTCGTCTTGAAACTCCAAAAAAGAAAAATTCTTTGCCAAAATATTTAACTTTGGAACAAAGTCTGGAACTTTTAAATTCTGTTGATGGACCTTATAGAGAACGAGATTTTTGTATTATTACCATATTTCTTAACTGCGGACTGCGTGTTTCAGAAATGGCAGGATTAAATTATTCTGATATAAGAAATGATAATACAATAAGAGTTGTTGGTAAAGGTAATAAAGAACGCATTGTATATCTTAATAATGCGTGTATAGATGCTATTCAAAATTATATGCAGGTTCGCCCCACCGACAAATTAAAAGACAAAAAGGCACTGTTTATCAGTCGAAATAATAATAGAATGTCTGTAAAAACTATTCAGGCAATGGTATATAAATATCTTGCAAAAATCGGACTTGATGCACAAGGCTACTCATGTCATAAACTTCGTCATACTGCTGCTACTTTGATGTATCAGCATGGAGGTGTTGATATAAGGGTTTTAAAGGATATGCTTGGTCACGAAAATCTTGGAACAACCGAGATATATACTCATCTCAGTTCTGAACAAATGAAAAATGCTGCTAATTCTAATCCACTTGCTAATGTCAGCTTTAATAAAACTGATACTGATAATGATAAAAAATAGATTAGTCAGCTATTGCCCTATTTTATGTAAAAATCGAGTAGGATGCTAACGGTTAGTTGGGCGGTTTCTTTTAACACCACTTTGCGTACCATTCCATATACAAGGAATTATATAGGCTCCTACTGCCAAGCCTGTAGTGGACTTTAACGCCCATTCCGTTCAAATCAAAACTACAGGTATTATCCAAAATTCGGATAGTACCTGTAGTTTTTTAAATAGAAAAATTAAATATTTTTTAATTCTGCAATTCTATAATTTTACCAAATAAATAATCTATTCGGCTTTTTTCATTCTTTAAATGTAAATATCCAAAAAGACTTTCAAGTCCTGTTGCACTATGATAATCTGCTACAGTTCCATTTTTTGGTGTACACTTTGGAGCGGCATTTCTTCCACGCTTATATACCGCAATTTCATTTTCGGTAAGCTCAGGCATTATCTGCTTTGCAAATTCCGCTTGAGCCTTACAATTTACAAATGATACCTTGATTTTATTGAGTTCACCAACAGGTCTGTTTGCCTTTCTCACCAAATAGTCACGAACAAGCAAATCATATACACCGTCACCAACAAATGCAAGTGTCAGCGGTGATATTTCATCAGCCATAGTGTGGTTCTGAGATATATTTTCCATATTTTCCTCGCACTAATCAGTCCATAAAATCAAATTCAACATCATAAATCGAAACAGTATCTCCGTCTGAACAACCCTTTTTGCGTAATGCATCAATTACTCCGCCATTAATAAGCACCTTCTGAAAATAATTAAGGCTTTCGTAATCGTCAAAGTTTATTCCCTTCATTACCTGCAACAGCCAATCTGCTTCAACTGTATAAATACCATTTACATTTCTGATATTAACGCTGTGGTCATCAAAATCTTCAACTGTAACAACAGGTGCAGGCTCGGACTCATAATGAACGATTGGAGGAAGCTTTGAAAGCATTTCCTGAATTTTTTTCAGCAATGGGTCAACATCATATCGAATAGCCGCCATAATAGGGAAAAAGTCATAGCCTCTTTCCTCAACATACTTTTTAAACTCTGCTATCTGCTCATCAGTAGCCATATCGCACTTATTGCCTGCGACTACCATTGGTCGCTCTGCAAGCTCTGGGTTGAACTTCAGAAGTTCCTGATTAATTGTATTAAAATCATCAATAGGATCTCTTCCCTCACTGCCTGAAACATCAACGATATGCACTAACATTCTGCAACGCTCAACATGGCGTAAAAACTGATGTCCAAGACCTGTTCCCTGCCACGCTCCCTCAATTAAGCCTGGAATATCTGCCATAACAAAGGATGAACCCTCACCCATTGATACAACGCCCAATACAGGGGTAATTGTTGTAAAATGATAATTAGCTATTTCTGGCTTAGCCTGTGAAACTACAGATACAAGCGTACTTTTTCCTACATTTGGAAATCCGACAAGTCCAACATCTGCAAGCAATTTGAGTTCAAGAACAACATCAAATTCTTCACCAGGTAAACCAGGCTTTGCAAAACGAGGTACCTGCCTTACAGGGGTAGCAAAATGCGGATTACCCCAGCCACCCTTTCCTCCACGAGCAACCACATAAGGCTCACTGGTTGAAACATCGGCTAAAATTCTACCGCTTTGCTCCTCTTTTACAAGTGTACCAACAGGAACTCTTATAATTAAATCTTCCGCATTGCGTCCACGACATCTGCCACCTCTGCCGTTTTCACCCTTGCTTGCAAAATACTTGCGTTTATATCTGAAATCAGCCAGAGTGGAAAGATTTGAATCAGCAACAAAGACAACATTGCCACCTCTGCCACCGTCGCCACCATCAGGACCGCCTGCCGCTACATATTTTTCTCTATGAAAGGAAACAGCACCGTCACCACCGTCACCTGCTTTAATTTTTATTTTTGCTGTATCTACAAACATTATAACCTCATAAATATATATTTAAATTATTTTACAATATTTATTATAACAAACTCTTAACAAAATACTAATAAAACCGAATTATAAAAATAAGGGTGGAATAGTTCCACCCTTTAAATGTAATATGGTAATTACTGCTCAACAGGATAAACGCTTGCACGCTTTCTGTCTTTGCCAAGACGCTCAAATCTGAGTACACCGTCAACCTTTGCAAAAAGTGTATCATCAGAACCGATACCAACATTTACGCCTGGGTGAATATGAGTACCTCTCTGCTTAACAAGGATATTGCCTGCAAGAACCTTCTGACCGTCAGCACGCTTAGCACCAAGACGCTTAGACTCGCTGTCACGACCGTTCTTTGTAGAACCCATACCTTTTTTATGAGCAAACAACTGAATATTAACCTTAATCATTACCTTACACCTCCGAGAATTTAAGTTCTAAATACGAATTATACTGCTCAACAAGAGCATTTAAGTGGAGCAGTAAGCCCTGAAGTATAACTGTAGCTTTAACTGCATCCTCCGATGACAGCTTCAGTTCAAGGAAACCGTCATCAACGGTAACATCAGCATCAAGATGCTGAATATCGGTGACAGTATTCACTGCCATAATGGTAGCAGAACTGATTGCAGCACAAACAATATCTTCACCGCTTTCGGCATATGAAGTATGTCCACTTGAGCTGAACCCACAGATAATATCACCTGATTTATAAAAAGTTACCGTAGTCATTTTTAGGCTTCGATTGAAGTAATCTTAACCTGAGTGTAAGGCTGTCTGTGACCCTTTACTCTCTTCTCGCCCTTCTTAGGCTTGTAGGTAGCAACTCTGATTTTCTTGCCTTTACCGTTCTTTAAAACTTCAGCAGTAACCTTAGCACCCTCAACAATAGGAGTACCAACCTTAATACCATCGTCTGTACCAACAGCGATAACATCAAAAGTTACTGTTTCCTCAGCTTCAACATCAAGCTTTTCAATGAAGATAACTTCATCAGTTGTAACCTTGTACTGCTTTCCGCCTGTCTGAATAACTGCGTACATTTTAATACCATCCTTTACATTGGGCTCGCTATCTATGGGTGGAAAAAATTCTCTTGCAACCCATAATATGCGGCTTATATACTATAACATAAAT
>JAKSRB010000033.1 GCA_024403825.1 Ruminococcus sp.
TAGGAGGATTAGGCTCGTCCTTAGATTTTTTAGCAGGCTTTTTGCGTTCCTTTGCGGACGGTTCATAAATGTATTCATCTGCTTCATTGGTGTTATTAGCAGTTTCCATTTTAGGAACAGGCTTGCGGTGTCTGTCACTCTGTGGGAATACTAAAATATCATCCGTAGGAGGATTAGGCTCGTCCTTAGATTTTTTAGCAGGCTTTTTGCGTTCCTTTGCAGACGGTTCATAGATGTATTCATCTGCTTCATTGGTGTTATTAGCAGTTTCCATTTTAGGAACAAGCTTGTGATATTGATCATTTACAGAATATACTATAATATCTCCTGTATATAGTTCATCTTCTTCTTCCTTGGTTTTAAACCATTTATTTTTTTTACTTTTTGTAGGTTCAAAAACAAAATCATCAAGCTCATCATCAATAGTTCTTGAATCTGTATGAACAAGCTCTTTGAATACATCAGGTTCAGATTGCACTATTAGAGAGTCTTCTGAATATTCGTCAAATTCTTCCTCAGGTTCATAATCTCTGATACGCCTTTTTCTTTTGTTTTTTGAGGGATTGAAGAAGTACTTGGCTCGCTGTTCTTTGCGTATTTTATTGTTGCTTTCCCTAATATTTTCATCACTTGGTTCGTTCGTCATTTATAAGTACTCCCTGTACAAGATACCTGCCATAGCCACTATTAAGACAGGTACTTAGTGTTAATATTTTGTCATTTGTTGTAAGCTCAATGCCTTCTCTTACATTTTTAAGAGCGGAATGAGGTGCTCTTATCATATCGAGATATTCCTGAAATACTGAATCCTTTGAAAAATCAAATGAATTCATTATATGTCGGTCATCATACTGAAAAGCTGATACTATTCTGTAGGTCAGCTTTCTGTCAGTTGTATAGACATAGAAGTATTCATGCTCGTCAAAGAAATCCTCATCCTCGAATTTATGTAATGTATTAAACATAGAACCATCAGCCATATTATGTCCGTAAAGTACAGTTACTCTGTCAAGATAATTTGTATTGTTGCAGAATTGTGAATAAATAGCTCCTGCGAATCTGTAATTTTTATAAATACTTTTATCAAGATAGTAATTATCTGATTCAAGACTTTGTACAACAGGATAGTTTACATTTGTATCTGGTACATAAATCCATGAGTATATTTCATCGTTAATATCCTGAAGCTCTTCAAAATCTATAGGATTTTCTGCTAATTCAACATGAATTTCAGGTGCAGTCATTTCAGGTTCATCGCTTTCAAGATTTGCATATGAGCTTGCAAGCTGTTGATATTCGTCGTTAGCTTTTTTTTGATTCATATGGTCAAATATAATAAACCCTACTGCTCCAAGAGATATTATGCTAAATATTATGATTGCAATTATCCAAATTTTGTTGTTTTCTTCTTTCATTTTATCACCCTACAAAACTATTGTATCATTTAACCGCCATTATGTCAATAATTCTGACTAAATTCAACAATTTTCCGTAATATATTGGCAAACTATATTGTATAATTTTTGAAGTATTGCTTTAAAATTATAAATATTACTATTTACAGTTTACGGATTTCCATAAGTTTCAACTAATTTTCACTTGATTTTCAAACATCTGTATTATATACTATAATTGTAATGTTACCTTAATATTACAAAATTGTATTAAAATGTAATTTTTATCTTTATAGTGCATATTTATTATGCAGAATTATTGAGGGATTTTTATGTATAAAAAAGTTATTGCTTTTATTATGGCTGTTATGATGATGAGTTCGGCTGTATATAGTGCTTCCGCTTATGAAGGAAATAATTCTTACAAGGCTTCTTCAAATGCAGTTGCATTCAATACTATTACGATTGATTGTAATGACGGAGATGATATTGCTCAAAGCTTGCAGGATGCTTTTGATGCTGCTCACAGAGAGGCAACCGACAGCAATCCTTTTACTATTATTATTCCGTCTGGTACATACGAAATCAGCAAGCCTTTGAGAATTTTCAGCAATACTACTGTAAAGGCTTATGGTGCGGAAATTAAAAAATGCTATAATGAAGGCAGTATGATTCGCACAGGCTATTCTGATACAATAAGCTATGCTTTTGACGGATATAAAAATATTACCTTTGAGGGTGGTAACTGGAATGGTAATTGCTTTGATGAGCGATATAATAAGAATTCTTTTTGTAATATGAGAATTTGTCATACCAGTAATTTTCAGTTGATTAATGTTACGGTTTCTAATAATAATGGTTCTCATCATATTGAATTGGGTGGAGTAAAGGGCGTAAATATTACAGGCTGTACCTTTACAGGACAGCTTAGTGACCTTTCAGCTGGCGGTCAGGAGGCTATTCAGCTTGATGTTCTGAATAATGCTAACATTTTTTCAGGTGCCACTGCCTATGATGATTCAGCGTGTGAGGATGTTTTTATCTATAATAATAGTTTTAAAAAAATTTACAGAGGTATTGGAAATCATAGTGCAGTTCTGGGCAAGTATTTTAATAACATTAACATTTATAATAATACTTTTGAAGATTTAGATGACTGGGCTATTTATACTAATGCGTGGAAAAATTCAAAGATTTATAATAATGTAATTAATAACACTGCCTGTGGCATTGATATAAAGCATATGAATGCATCAAATTATTTTCTAAATTCTGCTGAAAGTCAGCCAGGTACAGTTGATTCTAATGCCAATATTGAAATTTATGATAATATTATTAACATTTCGGTCAATAGTGCAAATCCACAAAACAAAATTGGAATCAGAATAAGAGGAGAAAATGTTACAAAAGACACAAATAATCAATGTGGTGTTCCGCTTGGCATTTATACTATTGAAAATGTAAATATTCATAATAATATTATTGGTGGTAAATTAAAATATGGTATCCGTACAGAGTATGCCGACAAATGTAAAATTACCAATAATTCTATTGATGAAGCACAAAATAGTAATGGTGCTGCAAATTCAAGAGGAATTTCACTATATGAATCGAACTCAAATAATATAAACAATAACAGTATAAGTAATATTTTAAGTGACGGAAGTAACGGTATTATGGTTGAAAGCAACTGTAATAACAATATTATAGCAGGAAATAATATAAGTAATATTAGTAAAATAGGAATTTCTGTCAGGGATAGCAAATCAAATACCTTAAATAACAACAGAATTGAAAATACAGTTGAAAGAGGTATAAATGTTTCAACCTGTTCTGATATGAAAATTACAGAAAATACTCTGATTGATACAACAGGTATGACAATAAATACAGGTTCCTCTGTTTCTGTTCTTAAAGATAATACGGTTGTAAATAACAAAGACAATAATTCAATTTATATAAACCCTGATTCAACTGCACCGATTTCATCACTGAAAAAGGCATCAGTAGATGTTTCAAAAACTAAGGGTGACAGCATAAGCGGTTCAACTGTTTCAAACCAAAATGTTTATGTATGGGATGATATAACTCAAATTGGTTCTTCAAAATCAGATAAATCAGGTAAGTTTACAGTAAAATATACAGTGCCATTAATTTCTTCAACATTATACGCTGGTTATCAGGATTCTAACGGTAATCGTTCAGTAGGTTCTTTCTATTATCACTTAGAGCCTAAGGGTATTTCATTTGATAAAGGTGCAGAATATATTAAGCTTGGAACAGAAACAAAGCTGACACCGTCACTTTATCCTTCTGGTGCATCTACCACATACAAATGGACAAGCAACAATCCTGAAATTGCAGAGGTTGACAGTAATGGCAAGGTTTTTGCAAAATCGAGTGGAGTGGCTGTTATTACGGCAACTACAGAAAATGGTTATTCTGCATCCTGCCAGATTACAGTTTATGATGGATATGATGTAAATGGTGATGGTGTGGTAAGCATAAATGATGTTACATATATTCAGAAGGTGCTTGTAGGTATTGAAGTCGGCAGAGCTGATATTGAGATTATTGGCGATGTCAATAATGACGGCAAATTTGATATTAGTGATGCCACAGAAATTCAGAAAAGACTTGTCGGATTAAGTTAATTTATTAATAAATATACAGGACGGATAATGAAATGAGTTGGATAACAACTTTCAGCGGAAAACATATTGATCCTGCAAATCCTGAGCCTGAAAAAATTGATATTATAGATATAGCCCATTCTCTCTCTCAGTTGTGCAGAGGGAATGGACATACAAAAATATTTTTTTCAGTTGGACAGCATTGCATAAATTGTGCTTTAGAGGCAAAAGCAAGGGGACTTTCTCAAAGAATTATTCTTGCGTGTTTACTTCATGATGCAAGCGAGGCATATTTACTTGATGTGCCGAAGCCTGTAAAAGAAAATATGCCTGATTACAGGGAGAAAGAGGACAGACTTCTAAAGGAAATTTATATAAAATTTCTTGGCAGAGAATTGACTGTTGATGAAAAAGCTATTGTCAAGGAAATTGACAAGGCTATGCTTTACTATGATTTGAAATATTTATTGAATGAAATTTCTGAGGAGAAAGCACCTGGTATAAATATTAAATTAAACTATAAATTTGTGCCTTTTGAGAAGGTTAAAAATGAATATTTAAAGCTCTTTAATAAAAATTGTGTTATATCAAATAATGAAAACCAAATGCAGGAATTTTTAAAGAATCAATATGATGAAAGCAATCATATTTTAAACTGGCTTAAATACTGGTAAAGTAATGACAAGCGAGAGCTTGATAAAATGTATTATTGTGGAAATCCTTATGCTGATACTATTATTTCTATGTGGCAGATTATGACTTCTGTATATAATAAATATAATGACAAAAATGAGTACATAAAGGAAAAATCAGAGAAAAATATTAATTCTTTATTAGATTATTTTAAAAGTAATGATATTTTGAAAAGTGATTTGCAAACATTAGCAGGACTTGCTGAATTGCGACAAAATTATATGTTATTGCCAAACAGAAAAATGCAGAGGAGAGGGGTGTGGTATGCAGACCAACTGCCACCAACATTATATCAATGCTTTGATGACGGCAAATTTAGTTGCTATTTTGATTATGATAGCAAAAATGTTGAAAAATGGGTTAAAGAACAGCACTTGGAAATATGCTTTAAAGATGGAATTATTTCAAGGAATAACATAATTCCTATGGATAAGAATATTCCTGTAGAGCAATGTAGAAAAGGAACTGTCGATATTGAAAAGGTTATAGATTATTCTATAAATTTTCTGCAAAACAGATATAAATAGTATAGGCAATACCGCAGATTATTTTGCGGTATTGCCTTGATTTTTACTATTTTATTGTTATGCTGTTATTCAAAACAAGTGTGCTGTATATAAACAAAACATCGCTGTTGTTATTGAATTTTACGAATTTTCCCAGATAATCAGGGTGGATATAGCGTATATCTATTATTATGATTTTTTTATAGCTGTCGGCAAAATACGGAATCAGACTACTGCCGAATGAATCTCTGAATATTACAAGCTCTCTATCGCTGAGCGAGGAGGGGTTGTCTATTGTAATCAATGATTTTGAACCTGACAGATACATTTCATATGCATCTGCTCCATTGACCTTTTGCATATCATATATGCCGATTTCTGCCTTGGTTTCATAATCAAAGATTCTTAATTTATCAAATGATGATTTTTCTATTATACATAATTTATCAGGCTTCATTGGCAAAGCTATCTGTCCATAATATACCCCATAAAATGGAGTGTCAAGCTCTTTTACGGTATAATTATCAGAGTAGGGGATATTCATTTGATTTGCGATATATTCCGCAACATCTCCGATTTTTTCCTGTCGCCAATGGGTGTCAGTTCTATAATAATCGTTGATTTCAAGCTTTGGAAATATGTCAATATAATTTCCGTAGCTTAATTCAGCTTTTACTGTGTTGACAAGCTCAGTATAATTTATTGACGGATAATTATTCTGTTCAGCTAAAAAATAATTTTTATCAGGTATTATTGAATAATACAGCTTTGAATTGCTTTCTGAAAAATATTTTTTATATACATATTTTATTCTGTCTGTTGCATAGGTCAAAGATTTATTATTCAAAGGATATTCAAGCTTTGATGCATAACCGTCAGCAATATATATTCCATTGTTTTCAGCCTTTTGCATTGCGTAAAATGAAAATGTGGATTTTATAAATCTGAAATTTTCTCGCATTGGAAACTGGTCAAGGGTGTATTTTTCAAATTTTTCTGAAAAACTGCCGTTTAAAATGTTTTCCTGAGAGATTTTCGGAAATTGCTCAAGCTCCCTTCTTTCGGTCAGGGATATTTCTTTATCAGGCATAATTATACTCAGCAACAGAAATATTATTATAAATAGTGAAAGAATAATTGTGACGGAATAATTCCTGAATTTTTCTGACATAAAGAAACATCCTTAAAATCTGAAATACAAAAACGGATTAAATGAGCCATCTATCAAAAATCCTGTTACAACTGCCAGTAAGGCTACAAGTGTAAAAGGTTCTGCGATATTTAATAAATTATTACTTACTTTATTTTTTCGGATTTTATTAATAATTTTTATCGGCAGCGGTGTTGCACCTATGATTGATACTATTATAATAAAGCCGTAATTTCTGAGATTGTATATGCTTTCTGTTGAAATCAGCGGAATATTTCCAACTCCAAACATATCTTTAATTGTATCAAATGCAGAGGTTATATCTGTATTATCAAAAATAACAAAGCTGATTATTACACATATAATCACATAAATATGACCTATAGCTTTATAACTGTTCAGAAATTTTAAAATAAAGTTTTTTTCTATTATAAGCAGTACAGCAAAGATAAATCCCCACAAAACAAAATTCCACGATGCACCATGCCATAAGCCTGTCGCAAGCCATACAATAAAAATATTTAGCATTGCTCTTGGCTTTGATACACGATTTCCGCCAAGTGGTATATAGAGGTAATCTTTGAACCACCTGCCGAGCGACATATGCCACCTTCGCCAGAACTCAGTTATGCTTGTTGAAATATATGGATAATCAAAATTTTCTGGAAAACTAAATCCGAATATTTTTCCTAACCCTATAGCCATATCGCTGTAACCAGAAAAATCAAAATATATATGAAGTGTGTATGCAACTGCGTACAGCCATACAAACAATATTGATTTGCTTTCTGATATTTTAAATGCTTCTGTAAGCTCTCCAAGCACATTTGCAATAAGTACCTTTTTGGAAAGTCCGATAACAAATCTTCTTAATCCCTCAGATACTAATGAAATATTATGATTTCTTTTGTCGAGCTGTTCGGAAATATCCGAGTATCTCACAATCGGACCTGCTATGAGCTGAGGGAACATTGAAACATAGGCTGCAAAATCAATCAGATTTTTTCTTGCTTTGGCTGTACCTCTGTAAATATCGGCTGAATAACTCAAAATTTGAAAGGTATAAAAGCTTATTCCTATCGGCAAGGATATTTTAAGCAGAGGTACAGACAGACCTGTGACTGAATTAAAATTATCAATGAAAAAGTTTGAATATTTGAAATATCCCAATAATGAAAGACTTATCGTTATTGTCAGGATAAGTGAGATTTTAGCAGAGATATTTTTTTGCCTGTTTTTGAATAATTCAATCAGTATTCCGAAAATATAGCCTTGTAAAATTGATACTGCCATTAGCACAAGATATTTTGGCTCACCCCAGCCGTAAAATATTATACTTGCGGTCAGGAGTACAGTATTTTTCAGCTTTTTCGGTAATACATAGTAAATAATTACAACAACAGGCAGAAAGTAATATAAAAATGTAATGCTTGAAAAAAGCATATTTTTTCTCCGATTACTCTATACCGAATGTTACCTCTCCGCCAATACCTGCATCAGGATAACAATTCAGCATTCTGTTGTTGAAAACTTCCACTAATTCTTTTGCACCAAATACAACTACTACATATTTTTCGTAGGTATAAATATAAAGTCTGTCAGGCGAACCGCAAATCCATTGACGAGCAACAAGATTATCATAGGTTTCTGACATTATTTCTGTAGCGTCTTTTTCGTCCTTAACCTTAAATGCTCCACAGGTGAATGTGTTTGCATTCATCATATGCATCATTGAGGAAGCTTCATCAATTTTTGGGACTAATGCAACCGGTACACCAAAGTTTGTTTCTATTGCTTCCGCATCATCTGTATTGTATTTGCCTGGACCTTCCATATTGTTGTTTTCTTCGGACATATCTCCTCCTGCAACAGGGAATTTTTCATCATCCGAATATGAACCCCATACCTTGTTGAGCAATTCAAGTGTAGTTTCAGGTGCTTTGACGGTTTGGGTTGTGGCAACTGCTGTTGATTCAACATATGCTTCGGATGAGCCGTTGTTTCCTGTTCCGCAGGCTGATATATTTATTGCCATAATTCCTGCAAGCACTAAAATAACATATTTTTTCATACGAAATTCCTCCGATTAATTAAAATCAAATTTTGATATAAATATTATGTTCATTTCAAAACAATAAAAATACTATTTTAAAAGTAAATTTATGTATATTTTTACATATAAATCCAAAATAATCTATTGATGAAATAAACAAATTTTTACTTTGTTTTTTGACTAATTAATCATTGGAGCTTTTGATTGTATATTTCTGAAAAAACCTTTAATCTGGAAATTTTTTTCACGATAAATCCATTTATTGCTCCGGCAATAATTCCACCTATTATCAGATATGGCAGATAATAAATTATTGCAGGCGATTTTAAAATGATTAAGGCAACAATTATCTGACCTACATTATGGAATATTCCTCCGCATATGCTTGATATTATGTTACCGAGTTTAAAAACATATATTGCAAGACAAATAATAATAAAGCTTAATAATCCGCCTGCAAGGCTGTAAATCAATGATAGTGCATTTCCGAAAAGCATTGCATTTAATATCAATCTTCCGATTAATACAAGAAATCCTTCTTTTTTTCCGCAAATACATACCGTAAACATTATTACAATATTTGCAAGTCCAAGCTTTATTCCTGGGATTCCAGTTGTAATGCCTGAAATCATTTCTATCCAGCTTAATATAAAAGCTGTTGCCAAAAGCATTGAAAGAACGGTGAGTTGTCTGGTTTTGCTGATTTTTCTATTATTTTTATGCGACTGCATCAAAATTACTCCTGTCATCTTTGCTTTTTACCTCAATTACTACTTCGGCAGGCAAGCATACTATATTTTCGTTTGTTTGAGATATTTTTCCCTTATGCTCACATATTTTATCAGGACATTCTGAATGTTCTACCCATATACAACCATTTTCGGTTTTTATGATTACCTTCAGATTATTTTTACCCTGTATTTTTAAGGTCTGGCTTTGCTGTAAATTTAGTGTATAGCTTGTTTTGCCTGATATTTTGACTGTTGCATAAGCTCCTGCTTCACCACTTTTCTGAATAAAAAATATCCATATTATGCAGATTATAAGTATCAGTATTATTATTGCTATAGCTAATTTGTTTTTGGATATTGCGTTCTTCATATGATTTCACCCATATATATAAGTGTGTTAGCGTTGGCTAACTTGTATTTTCGCATTATATTTTGATTTTGTCAAGGGATAAAATTATTTTTCTGAAAAATATTTCTATATATTGACAATTTGATGATTTAATGATAAAATACAAATTAGTTAGCGACAACTAACTAAAAATTGACTTTGCTCGTTATCATTATATACAGGCAAAATCAATATTTTTTAGCACAATGGTTAGCTTCAACTAACTCAAATTAGCGAAAAGGGAGAAAGAAATAATGAATAATTTGAAAAGAATTATGTGTGCTGTTTTAGCTGTTGCAGGTATTTCTGCTATGACTGCAACAAGTACGATTGTATCTGCGTATGATAATCTTGTTTATGGTACTATGAATATACCATATGCAGATTTTTATGCAAATGAGGGTGTTTCCTCTGATGTTGATGCCGTTTCTTCAGCTACCACAAGCAAATGGAAAAATGAAAATCTTACAGCTGGAACCTTCAATCAGGAAAATGAGGACGGTACAGGTACTATTCTCGGTGTTACATATAATGTTGCTTTGACAAGAGAAACATTAAATGCTCTTGGCGATAATAATTATAATTTTGTTGAGTCCACAGAAATTCCAAGTGCATATAAGCTTGTTACTGTCAATGATAATACAGTTGATTTTTCTGCAATAGTAGGTAATACCTCTGCTGTTGAAAATGCAACGGCAAGTATTTCATCATCAACACCTTGGGGTGACTATGTAATTGGCATTACTTCTATTCATAATAGTAATGGTACATCGGATATTGGCAGAATTTATGGTGCTATGCTTACTACCGCAAATGGTGATGTGTATGCAATGCGTCACCTGCAAAATATTTGGAGAGATGAGCTTGCATGGTCATCTGGCTTTAAAACAACGGAACCTCATGGCAGTACATTGGACTATGAGGACTATGTTTCACTTATGGGACAGACAATCAAAACGATAACCTATATTACTGAAACAGGCTACCATACAATTGATACTGAGCTTTATGTTCCTGTTAAATTTGAAAATAATTTTAGTGTTGAAAATGCTGATATTAACAGCGGTTCAACAAAATATATTCTCAATGGACTTCCTGCTGATTATTCAAGCAGTTTTGAGATTGCTGAACTTGATGCAACTGTAAAGAATGATACCATAGCATTTAAAAATGCAAAGCCTGGTTCATATACTATTTCACTCAAGGATAATAGTGGTAAATATGACAGCTTGTCAGCTTCCTTTGCACTTACAACCGACAATACTCCTGTAAAGGCAGATAACAAAGGTTTAAAAGTTGCAAATGGCTTTACAGCAGATGATTTTGCAAATTATGTAAAAAATATTAAAACTGTTAAAGTAGATGATAAGGAATATTCTGCAAGCGGTCGTGGTGCTGTAAAAATTATAAACGAGGACGGTACAATTAATTTTGATGCTGCAAATCGTGAGGTACCTGTATTTGATTCTGCAAAATCTACATTTAAAATTACTGTTTCTGCTACAGGCTATAACAATGATTTTGGTTTTGTAGTAAACAGAAATTCAGATGACCCAAAGCCAACTGAAAGTACTGTTGCAACCCAGCCTACAGAGGCAACTAACCCAACTGCTACTGATGCAACCTCTGCAACAGAGTCAACAAAAGCCACTTCTTCTACAACTGCAACAGCATCTAAAAATTCAACAACTGCTCCAACAAAGCAAAGCTCAAACACAACCTCTTCAAATAGCAATGGCACAGTTGCAACCGGAAATGTTTCAACTATTGTTTATACATTAATTGCTCTTATGGGCGTTTGCTGTTTAGTGGTATATGCTTTGAAAAGAAAAAAGTCTGAATAATTTTCATAGCAGAAAAAGTATATTTTATATTTTGCCCTAAATAAAAACTTTATGGGATTAGTTCATTTGCTCAGAATGGCTAATCCCTTAAAAATATCAGGGATTATATTGGGAAAGGAATAAATATGGTTTTATTATCAGGACTTATTCTTGCAACCGCATTTACTGTGGGTTGTGGAAAAATATTAAAAAAACACTCTTTGATTTTTTACATAGTATCAGCTGTTTTATCTGTATTCACAGTTATTCTGTCATTTGTTGAAACACGAAATCTTCCAATGTGGGTCAACAGCTATGTTTTATCATTGCTTACAAAAAGTGGTTTTGCATCTTCCTTATGGATAATTGTTATGTGGGCAGGTGCATTGAAAAACGGCTCTAAAGCAATTAAAAAAGTTATGCCAATTCGTGGTGAGCTTTCTATCATTGCCGCAATTCTTACATTGGGACATAATATAAACTATGGCAGAAATTATTTTGTAAGACTTTTTACTAATCCTCAGAGTATTCCTGCAAATTATCTGATTGCCGCTGTTATATCATTGGTTATGATGCTTATTATGATACCATTAACTGTTATTTCTTTTCCTGCAATCCGAAAGAAAATGAATGTTAAAAGGTGGAAGTCTGTACAGAGATTTGCCTATCTGTTCTATGGTCTGATGTATGCTCATATTCTGTTGCTTTATATACCTATGGCTCAGAGAGGTAATAATATTGAAGCAAGCTTTAATATTTTGTTATACAGTATTATTTTTATTACATACTTAGGCTGTAGGATAAGGAAATATTTTATTGTAAAGAAAAAGGTTGTACCAAATGCAAGGCTTAATGCTGTGACAGCGGTAGTTGTATTTGCAATGGTGTTTGGAGCTTCTGCTTTTGCTGTGCCAATGCATAAAAACAGTAATTCAGCAGATTTGAATACAGATACTAAGGCAAATATTTCTGCCACTAAAAAGGCAACTGAAACTACTTTGCCTGATGTAACTGAAAAAGCATCAGAAAACAGCATAGAAAAATCAACTCAGAAATCCTCAGAAAGCTCCACACAACCTACTAAAAATAATTCCTCGCAAAAGGAAAGTAAGAATATTGAAGAAACAGCAGTAAATGAAAATGCTGATAATAAAGAAGATAATCAGGACAATGAAAAGAGTGAAGCTCAGGAAAATGCTGAAAACATAGATACACCTTCTAATGAAAATATAAATACAAATTCAGATAACAGCTCTGCTGATAGTGATACAGAAATTCAGAAGCCATTAGCTGCAGCAAAACCACAACCAAATTATGTATATAATAACGGTACTTATACAGCCAAGGCATATGGATATGACGGTGATGTTGAAATTACAATTACAATAGAAAATGATGTAATTACAAGTATAAGCGGAACATCGGAAGAAAGCGATTTATGGTATTTTGATAACGCAAAAAGCAAGGTGTTTAATGAAATAATAAATTCTCAGCAAACAGATGTTGACGCCTGCTCAGGAGCAACATTCAGCTCAAATGCAATAATGTCTGCGGTGCAGTCAGCTTTAAATTCTGCTAAAAAATAAAAATAAGGGCAATACTGCGTTAATGTTATGCAGTATTGCCTGTAAGTTATATATGGTGATTTTGTTATGAAAAAATTTGCAATGATAACTATAGTAATGATTTTATTATTATCAGTTTCAGGGTGTTCAGCCCCCAATAATGCCAATGCAAATATTGAAAAAGAAAGAGATGTATTTGCAATGGATACATATATGAAATTAAAAGCATATGGCAAAAATGCGGATACTGCACTTAGTGAGGCTGAACAGGAAATTTTACGACTTGAAAGCCTGTTTAATGTAAATGATGAAAACAGCGATATTTTTAAGGTTAATAAAAATGCAGGAAAAGCTGTGCAGGTGTCAGATGATACTATTAAAATGATTGGTAAAGCCAATAAAATTTCAGAAATGACAAATCAGGCTGTTGACCTCAGTATTTACCCTATTGTAAAGGAATGGGGCTTTACAACAGGTGATTATAAAATTCCGAGTGATAAGAAATTAACCGAATTGCTGAAAAATGTAGATTACCGACAAATAAAAATTAATGATAACTGCATTACTATACCCAAAAACTATGCAATAGATGCAGGCTCTGTGGCTAAAGGTTATACAAGCGATAAAATTGTAGAAATTTTCAAAAAGAACGGTATAACCTCAGGTATTATAAATCTTGGCGGAAATGTTCATACTGTAGGCAAAAAGAGCAATGGTGAAAACTGGAAGGTTGCTATACAAAATCCAAAGGATAGTAACAGTAATATTGCTACTATAGAGGTTGACGGAAAGTGCGTTATCACCTCAGGTAATTATGAAAGATATTTTACAGGAGATGACGGCAACAATTATTGGCATATAATGGATACAAAAACAGGCAAGCCTGCCAATAACGGAATAATTTCCGCCACTATAATAGGGGATAGTGGTGCTTTATGCGACAGCCTGTCAACTGCGGTGTTTGTAATGGGAACAGAAAAAGCAGTTGAGTTTGCAAAACAACATAAAGAAATGGATTTTGTTTTTATTACGGATGATATGGAAATTTATTCAACAGCAGAAATTGAAAATTCCTTGCGGATAATAGGGGAATATAGTCATATCATCATTGAACGCTGATATGATTTTTTAATATATACCCTGAACTGTTACCTCACCTGAGTTTACGGTGAATTTTTCTCCGTTGTCAAGCGTTACTGATAATTCTCCGTCCTTTTCAATGCCTGTGGCTATTCCGCTTAGCTTTTTTCCGAAACGCTCAAAGGTTACATTTCTTCCTATCGTTGCACACATTTCTGTGTATTCTTCTATTGCTTGTGGGGTAAGGTGCATATCATTCCTGATAAACTCATCTTCAATTTGCTTTAGCACATAGGCAAGAAATTCGTTTTTATTAATATGCTTTCCTGTTTCAAGAAAAATAGATGTTGCTTTGTACGCTATTTCCTCCGGAAATTCCTTATGTTCCACATTTATTCCTATTCCTGTGATTACATATTCTACTGCATCAAATTCTGCACTCATTTCTGTCAGTATGCCTACAAGCTTTCTGTTTTCTATAATTATATCATTGGGCCACTTGATTTTGCAGTTAAGTCCTGTGTATTGTTTTATTGCCTTGCAAACTGCAAGCCCTGTTAATGGTGTGATTGCTGAAACCTCGTTTGGTGTCATATTAGGTCGAAGTAAAAATGAAAAGGCTATTCCGTCATCTTTTTTGGTCTGCCATACTCGCCCTAATCTGCCTTTACCTTTTGTCTGCTCCCTTGATACTGCTACCGTTCCGTTTATACATTCCTCTTTGTTACTTCCGATTGATTTCAAATAATCGTTTGTTGAGTCTATTGTATCAAAAACTATCAGCTTTTTTCCGATTATTGCTGTGTTAAGATAATTTTTAAGCCCCTGCTCATTGAGATAATTCGGGACTGTTATCAGCTTATAGCCTTTGTTTGTTATTGAGTCAATTATATATCCTCGTTCCTTTAAGGCGTTTATTGCTTTCCATACGGATTGGCGTGATACTCCAAGCTCTTTAGATATATCCTGTCCGGAAATATAATTATCTGTTTTTTCTAAAATTTCAAGCACTTTGTTTCGCATAATTTACCCCATATTTTTAACCTATAAAATTTAAGGCAACATCGCTCAGCTTTACTTTTGCGATGTGCCTTAATTTTTTATATTTTAGATAAGTGAACAGATTAAATCTGTATATTCTGATGGATTTTCAAGCGGAAGTCCTGCAATTAATAATGCCTGTGAGTATAATACCTCTGCATATTTTTTTGCTTTCTCAATATCTGTTTCAACAAGTGATGTCATTGTTTTTACAGCATTGTGATTCATATTAAGCTCGAGAACTCTCTGTGCCTTCATTCCTGCCTCAGGCTGTACAGCATTAAAATATCTTTCCATTTCAAATGAAATTCCGCCCTTTGCTGTAAGCAGTACAGGGTGTGAAACAAGCTTCTTTGAAGCTACTACCTCAGCTACCTTATCTCCAAGTGTTTCTTTTACAAATGTAAGAATAGCTGTGCTGTCGTTCTCTTCGTCTTTGCTTTCTTCATTTTCAATGCCTAAATCATCATTGTTTGCTGAACAGAAAGTCTTTTCCTTGTACTGCATCAATGTTTGTAATGTAAATTCATCAACTTCCTCAGTACAGTATAGCATTTCATAGCCTTTTGAACGGATTAGCTCAGTTTGTGGAAGATTGTCGATTGCAGCGGCATTTTCTCCCATTGCATAATATATGAACTTCTGCTCCTCTTTCATTCTGTCAACATATTCATCAAGTGTTACAAGCTTCTTTTCTGTTGATGAATAGAACATAAGGAGATTTTGTAATTCCTGCTTGTGCATTCCGTAGTCAGATACTACACCGTACTTGATTTGTCTGCCAAATGCATTGAAGAATTTTTCGTAGTTTTCACGCTCGCCTGTGAGCATTGCATTAAGCTCATTCTTGATTTTCTTTTCGATGTTCTGTGCGATTGTAATTAAGTGTCTGTCATGCTGCAGCATTTCTCTTGAAATATTAAGTGAGAGGTCTGAGCTGTCAACGATACCCTTTACAAATCTGAAATGCTCTGGCAAAAGCTCTTCGCAGTTATCCATAATAAGTACACCGCTGGAATAAAGCTGTAAGCCTTTTTTGTATTCCTTAGTATAATAATCGTATGGTGCTTTTTCAGGAATGAATAATAATGCCTTATATGTTACAACACCTTCAACTGATGTTACGATAGTTCTGAGAGGTTTGTCCATTGACATAAACTTCTCTTTATAGAAGTTGTCATACTCTTCCTGCTCAACATCTTTCTTTCTTCTCTGCCAGATTGGTACCATACTGTTGAGAGTTTCAGTTTCTGTATAATCTTCGTACTCAGGCTTATCGCTGTCCTTGGTTTCTTCCTTAACCTTGCTTTTGGTCATATCCATTAAAATAGGGTAACGGATATAGTCGGAATATTTCTTTACAAGGCTCTTAAGTCTGTACTGCTCAAGAAATTCATCATAGTTTTCGTCCTCTGTATTATCCTTTATTTTGAGGATGATTTCAGTGCCAACTGTGTCCTTTTCAATCTCGCTGATTGAATATCCGTCAGCACCGCTTGACTGCCAGCAATATGCAGTATCAGAACCATATTTCTTTGTGTTTACTGTAATTTCCTTAGCAACCATAAATGCAGAATAAAATCCTACACCAAACTGACCGATAATATCAATGTCATCCTGCTTTTCCTGCATTTCATTTTTGAATTTGTATGAACCAGAGGAGGCTATAGTACCAAGATTATTCTCGAGGTCGTCCTTATCCATACCAATACCATTATCAGTAATAGTAAGAATACGGTTTTCTTTGTCAGCTTTAATCTGAATATTGAAATCACTTCTGCTCATTCCAACCTTATCATCAGTAAGAGAGATAAAACAAAGCTTGTCAATCGCATCACTTGCATTTGAAATTATTTCTCTGAGGAATATTTCCTTGTGCGTGTAGATAGAATTAATCATTAAGTCAAGTAATCTTTTTGATTCAGACTTAAATTGTTTTTTTGACATAAAATCATACTTCCTTTTCTAAACATATAAAATTTAATTATAGGTGATACCCATTGTTTTATATTTTACCATATAAAATAAAAATCTTCAATATTTGAAAAAGCGATTTTGTTAATAACAGTTTAAAAATTAAAAAAAGTTGAAAAAGGGGGTTGATTTTTAAAAAGAAATATGGTAATATAATCAAGCTGAGTTGAGAAACGGCAA
>JAKSRB010000034.1 GCA_024403825.1 Ruminococcus sp.
AAAAAACGAATTTTTTTAATAAAAACATAAAATACGCTGATTTTAATAAAAACAAGACTAAACAATAAATGCATTATACCACAAAATAACTATTTATGCAATAATTTTATGATATAAATCTAAAGAGCTTAATTATATTATCGTCTTAATTCCTCAATAAGTAAACCTATATTACAGCCAACCTTACTTTCTAAATCTATTACATTTTCGCTGTATTTCTTTTCGTTCTCTATTGCCGTATCAATATTTTCAATCAATAAATCAGCATTATATTTTGATTTTTTAAATCCATCTAATCGTTTACAAAGCTCTTCTTCGATATACCTTTTACCATTTTTTGATTTTTTAGGATTATCAAGTATTTTATCATATTCCAGTTTATTAACATCATCAAAATGTAATAACAACCAAAATTCAAACAGCGGATTTGTTATATATAGCTTATAACCATTATTTTTACAAGTGTTCACAACATATTCATACTGGTTATTATTCTCACACGAAAAAAAGCTTTCCTTATCTCTATCTACTATCAGACATATTTTATCAATATCTTCTGAATAGATAATCTCATTATAATTGATAATATCAGAGATATTAGAAATAATGCTTTTCAAACTTAGTTTATCCTTAACCAAATTTAATATATCCTTACATAATTCTTCAGAATTCAGAGCAACATCATCTAATTTTTTATTAAGTGTATTTTCACAAAATTCTCTCATTATATTCCATACAAACCTATTGGAAATATTATCAGGAACACTATTATTATCCTCCATATAAGCTATAATTCTATCTAATAAGGTTCTGTATGAAATATTACCGCTCTTAATTTCTTCAAGACTTTGCATAACTCTTTGTAGTAATTTTTTAGGATTACTAAAATTCTCTTCACTAAAGCTTCTCAAAACAGGTACTAATTCAATCATAGGATTTATTCCGACAAACTCACGCTTTTTATTTAAAGCCTTGAAATATATAATCTCTGTTTTTTCTCCCTCAAAAATCAACAAATACTTTTTTCTGGTTTTATCTTCGTTATAAAGCGGATTTCTCTTACCAAATGTTCTAACCTCACGCATTCGTTAATTCTCCTCTATTGGAAAAATTGTATCAAAAACAGGAACTCCGCCATATCTGCCTTCTAAATATGCCTTATCAATTTTCCTATCAAATCTTTCATTATATTCTTCAAGAGAATAAATGTCAGTTGACCCTTTTTTATTTTTATCAGTAAACCAAATTTCATCTCTACGCAACAAATCAAAATCCAACAATCTTGATTCGTGAGTTGTCACAATAAGCTGAGTATTGCTGTTTTTTATTTTATCAAAATAAGCTTCAATAAATTTATAGGTTAAGCTTGGATGCAAACACCTATCTAATTCATCTATAACAAAGGTTTTGTTATCATCTGAAATCAGAATTTCTATTAAATCCAGCAGTCTTACTGTACCGTCAGATTCTTCTTCTAAGTCAAATAAAATATCATTTTTGCTGTTGTGTGAAAATTTTATTGTTTTACAGATAATCTCACCTTTTTCATCAAATTCAAAGGCAAAAAAATTCTTATCCTTTCTATAGCAAAATCCTACTGTTGCTTTAATATTTTTATTTTCATTTTGCTTTATTATCTCATTAATCTCAGATATCCTTTTTTCAGCTGCAATTTTCACAAAATCAAAAAGCCTTTTAGGAATTACATTTAAAACATTCTCTGGTGGCACATCAACTACCTTTAAATTTGATATGCCAGTACCAAAAGCAGAAATTATTTCACCTATTTTATCAATATTATCAGATTTTATCATATAAGAATAGTCAGAAACAGGCTTTTCAGGGTAATTAATATCTAAACTTTCAAAAAACCAATCATATACATCCTTTATTACCGATACATTTGTATATTCATCATAAAATAAGTTTTTATTTTTATTCATTATATTTAAAAATAATGCAGAGGTATCCCTTTTTATATCATCAGCATATACATTCAATTTATTATTAGCTTTTTTAAAATCAGCAATTTCATAAGTACCTTTTATTACATCTCTATTGAAAATAACCTTATAATCTCTGTTACTAAATAATTGTACAAGCCACTCTGACACTATCCTGCCTTCACTTAAAATAACCTCAAAGCCATAAGCATAAAAATTATTATTAATTTTAATTTCAACCTCAAAGTAGCTTTCCTTGCTTTTATTTTTCTCAGATATTTTGCAATATTTATTTGAATAACCATTAGGTAATTTATCAATTATAGTGTGTTTCATAAAATCTAAAGCCTTAATAAAATTAGATTTACCAGAGGCATTTGCACCATAAACGGCAGCAAATTTTAATAGCTTAACACTTCCGTCATCATATATATGCTCTTTTTTACTTCTCACATTTCCGCTAATCATAGAAAATTCTTCAGAAGAATGATCATCTCTTTCTGAGAAAGATAAAAAGTTTTTTACATTAAACCTTATTAACATAACTATTCCTCCTATAATAATTATAAGTGATTCTTTCACTTTAGTCAAGAATATATGTTATATTATAGTTAAAAAGCAATAAAATCATACGATATTTTCGCAAAAAGCAGATAATAACAATCGCTATTATCTGCTTTAAATCAAATAAAAACTAATTCAATAAGTTTAATTTTATTTATCCTCATTTTTCTCTTTGAAAGCAAAGAATCTCTGACCAATATAATTGAAAGCCACAAATGAACAAGCACCAACAAGCATAGAAAAGTTAGCAGAAAAGCTTTCAATACTCATATTAAACATAGAAATTGAGTTTGCTGTACAGATATATGAAACAATATTCATTACCACACTATAAGCAAGCACATAGCAAACAGCGATATTAAGAGCAAATCTGAATACAGGCTTCCAGCCCTTTTCTGTATTTTTGAAGGTAAAATACTTGTTAAGGAAATAGCTTAATATACTTCCTATTACATTACCGATAAGGGTACAGATATTTTTTTCAATACCAAACAGATTAAAAAGCAAAAACTGAAGTCCCATACCTACAATAGTATTCAGAACACCTACCATAACAAATTTCAGAAACTTAATATCAAAAAATTTCTTAATAAAATCTCCCATTACCCAACTTCCTTTTCATCAGTCTTCTTTTTGTTGTCGTTATCAAGATTAGTATGCTTTGCAATATAAATAGGCCTGTCCTTTGTTTCCATATAAATTCTGCCGATGTATTCACCAAGAATACCAATAGACATTTCAGTAATACCACCCAGAAACAGAACTGCACAAAGTGTGGTTACATAACCAGGAGTAGTGATACCAAGGAATAAGGTCTGAATCAAAGTAATTAATATGTAAATCAAAGAAACAGCAAATATAATACCACCCATAAAAGCTGTAAATCTCAGAGGAGCAACCGAAAAACAGGTTATGCCGTCAATGGCATATCGGAACAGGCTTGAAAACTTCCATTTTGTAGTGCCAAGCTCTCTGTCAACGGTTTTAAAGGAAATCCACTTTGTATCAAATCCAACCCATGAAAAAATACCCTTTGAAAATCTCTGAACCTCGCTAAGCTCCATAATTGAATCTACCATTTGTCTTGTCATCATACGATAATCCATAGCACCATAAGGCATTTTAACATCAGTCATCTTATTCTGGAGCATAAAGAAAAGCTTTGAAAAAGCACCTCTGAAAAAGCTCTCTCCCTCACGCTCATCACGCCTTGTCGCACAGCAGTCATAACCCTCTTCATCAACAGCCTTAAGCATTTCAGGAAAAATTGCAGGCGGATGCTGTAAATCTGCGTCCATAACCACAACATAATCAGCCGTACTGTTTTTTAGTCCGGCATACATAGCGGCTTCCTTACCAAAATTCCTTGAAAATGATATATATTTTACGCTGTCAAATTTCTGGGCAAGCTTTTTCATTATTAAATAAGTTTTATCCCTGCTGCCGTCATTAACAAGAATATATCTGAATTTATAGTCAGGCAGGCTGTCAATAACCTTGTTTGTTTCATTCACAAAATGCTCAAGTCCCTCTTCCTCGTTATAGCAAGGAACTATTAAATCAACTGTTTTCAAATGCTCATCTCCTTACCATTCAAAACAAATTAACTCAGATAAGCCTATTATAGCAAACAAAAATAAAAAAGTCTATTTTTTTTAAGATTTTTCAAATATTTTATTTACCTCAGCAAAAATTCGTGATACAATATATAAGTTAAAGTATGTCAGAAAAAAATTACTTTTGCTTTACAAAAATAACGGAGGTTAATTTTATGACCAAAGCTGTTGAAAACACTCAGCATATAAAGTCTGAAAAAAGTGTTGCAGGAAATATAAAAAATTTCTTTGTGCAAAACTATTTTATAATACTTGCTTTAGTCGTTCCGCTGATATTAATGGTTACGGCTTTCGGAATAATGGAGGTTTCTCCATTTGGTGATAAGCAAATTCTTGTTACAGATTTGTGGCACCAGTACTTCCCATTTTTAGTTGATTTTCAGGACAAGCTGAAAAACGGAGAATCTCTGTTCTGGACATGGAGCGTTGGTTCAGGTGTAAACTATTTTGCACTTATGTCATATTATCTTGCAAGTCCTCTGAATTTTCTTTCCGCATTCGTGCCTGGAGATTGGCTCAGAGAATTTCTGATGTTTTCCGTTGCCGTAAAAATTGCCTGTGCAGGTATGTTCACCGCAATATTCCTGAGAAGTATTTTCAAGAAAAATGATTTTTCTCTGGTAGTTTTCGGCTGTTGCTTTTCATTCTGTGCATTCTTTATGGGTTACTATTGGAACACAATCTGGCTTGATACAGTATGTATCGTACCGTTAGTAGCTCTCGGAGCAGTAAAGCTCTTCACAGAGAATCGTTTCAGATTATATGTGGTAACTCTCTCGCTCTCACTTCTTACAAACTATTATATAGGACTTTTTGCCTGTATATTTGTACTTCTTGCATTCATTGCCTACAGCATAATCTGCTGGAACGGCATTAAAAGCTTTTTTACAAAGCTTATTCAGACAGGAATATTTTCAGTTATAGCAATAGGAATAACCGCATTTTTCCTGTTGCCTGCATATTTTGGCTTACAGAATACCTATGCAACAGGCAGTACCTTCCCTACCGCCTTTGCAATTAATATTGGTTCATCAAATGACCTTGCAGGCGTGCTTGATGCAATGAAAAAAATCCTTTCAAACTACCTTACATTTATCGAGCCTGCAACAAAAGAGGCTGATGCACTTCCGAACATTGCTTGCGGAACAGCATCAATCGTATTCGGAATACTATTCTTTACATCAAAGAAGATACCTGCAAAAGAAAAAATCGTAAATTTCTGTATCATAGTATTTATGCTGATAAGCTGTGTAATCAGACAGCTTGACTATATCTGGCATGGCTTCCATTTTACAAATATGATTCCCTACAGATTCAGTTATCTTGTAAGCTTTCTTATAGTAGTTATGGCATACAGAGCCTATATGCTGATAGATAACAGCTCTCTATGGGATGTAATACTTACTGCTCTGTTTACCGCACTAATAATACTTGTATCAATAAACATACAGGAAACATATGCAGTAGTAGGAACAGCAGTAATTGCATTAATATTAATAGCAATGCTGACCCTTTATTCAAAAAGAATAATACCAAAAATTGTGCTTGCAATCGTGGTATCAATAGTAATCATAGCAGAAAGCGGAGCAACCGCATATATCGGAGTAAAAACAACCACCGTAACAGGAACATATGATTACCCACGAGGTGAAGAAACCACCGAACAGCTAATAAATTATATGGACAGCCTTGAAGAAAACACCCCTGAGTTATGGCGAGCAGAAACCACAACAACCCAGACTCTTAACGATGGTGCATTAAACCATTATAATGGTCTTTCAATGTTCAATTCAATGGCAAATGTAAATATGACGAGATTTTTTGAAAATTTCGGAATGATGGGCTGGAAAAGCGGAAACAGATATACCTATGCTGAAAGCTCCCCTGTAACAAATATGTTTATGAATTTAAAGTATCTTATTTCAAGGGACGGAAATTACCATAACACATATGACCTACAGGAGGCATATATAGCAGGAAACGAAAAGCTTTTGAAAAACACCCATTATATCCCAATGGGATTTATGGTAAAGAGCGGTCTTACAAAGTGGGAAGAAAATGACAACGAAGACCAGTTCAACCCATTTGATAAGCAAAACGAATTTTTCAAAATGGCAACAGGTATAAATGAAAATGTTTATACACAGCTTGATGTAGTGTCACAGGGACATACTGACTATAGCTTATTTAATGTAAATAAGATCAGCTATGGCAACTACTCCTACAACTGTACAAATACAACTGTAACACCGCAGGTAAAATGGAACTATGAAGCACCGCAGGACGGAATTTACTGTTTTTATGCAGATATAGACGGTGGCGACGATGTAACAATAATGATAAATGATGTAGCACAGCCACAAACCTACGGAATGGGCAGGTCATATATAGCTTGTCTTGGCGAGTGCAAGCAGGGCGATAAAATTTCAGTATTCGCATCATTACCACAGGGACAGGCAGGCTCAGCAAAGGTCTATGTAAATATGCTCAATAAGGATATATTTGAGCAGGGCTATGAAATAGTAAGTAAAAATGTGATGACAACAACAAAGCTCACAGGAAGCTCAATGGAAGGAACCATTGAAGTAACAGAGGACAATAATCTTTTATATACTTCAATTCCATATGAAAAGGGCTGGAGTGCAGAGGTTGACGGTAAAAAGGCAGAAATCACGCCAATCGGCAATTCCCTTGTAGCTCTTGAGCTTAGCAAGGGCAGACACGAAATCAAGCTTACATATTATCCGCAGGGCTTCTGGGCAGGCTTTGCAGTATCATTAATATGTGTGCTGGTGTTTGCAGGATTATGTGTATATTTCTATATAATAAAGAAAAGCAAAGCTGTAACAGTAACAGCTGAAGCTCAGGAAGAAAAAGAGCCGGAAAATAAAGAAGAACAAGCAACAGAATAAATAATTATAAAAGCTTTAGGCAGTCGGAAAACGGCTTGTCTGAAGCTTTTCTTATTCCGCCAGAAGTTATTACTGAAAACATTACAAATAATTACAAAATCCACCATAAATAAGCCGAATGAATTTTTATCGTTACCAATATATTACACAAAACCTCCCTATTATAGCTTAAAATCACGCCTAAGCGAATAAAACAGCCAACGAATAGAAAACCATACCTAAAAAAATAATGGATTTAAGCAAAATCTGAGTAACAATCTTGAAATTAATATTGCAATTCAAAATTGTTTCGGTTATAATTAAATAGAATGGAGTTTTTATATTTAAGGAAATACAGCAATGCTGAAAACAACCGATAAAAAGGCATTGCAAAGAGAGGAAGGGTATATGATGGATTCTTTTGAAGACGCATGGGAGCTAATATGCGGCTACTGTAAGACCAAAATAATTGATGTGGCATATAACACATGGATAAGTCGCATAAAACCATTAAAGCTTGACTTTGATTCAAACACAGCATTTTTGCTTGTACCGAATGACTTTCATCGTCAGACGCTAAAACGCTGTTATCTTCCATTAATCAACGAGGCATTTGAAGCAATATTTGGAAACAAATTCAATATAGCATTTCAGATACCAGCTGAAATAGAGGATGCACCTGTACAGCCTGCACAGGTTAGTGAAACAGATGATTCAAATTACGAATATACATTCGATACATTCATCGTAGGTTCATCAAACAAGTTTGCACATGCAGCCTGCCTTGCTGTAGCAACAAACCCTTCACGAGCATACAATCCGCTATTCCTTTACGGAAACTCAGGACTTGGAAAAACCCACCTGTTGTATGCAATCGGAAACGAGATTAAGAAAAATGATCCGTCAAAGGTTATCTGCTATATAAAGGGTGACGATTTTACAAACGAGCTTGTCGAATCTCTGCAAATGGCGAAAATGAGCGACTTCAGAATGAAGTACAGAAATGTAGATATACTGCTTGTGGATGATGTTCAGTTTATCGGAGGAAAAGAGCGTACTCAGGAAGAATTTTTCCATACCTTTGATGCACTGCACGATGCAAACAAGCAGATAGTGCTAACCTCAGACCGACCACCAAAGGAAATCAAAACCCTTGATGACCGTCTGCGTTCACGCTTTGAGCAGGACTTAATTGCAGATATTCAGCCACCAGACACAGAAACAAGAATTGCAATCATCAAGAGAAAAGCAGAATTGCTAAACCTTGATATATCAAACGATGTATGCGAATACATAGCAAGCAAAATCAAGGCGAATATCAGACAGCTTGAAGGTACAGTAAAGAAGCTGAAGGCAAAATCGCTCCTTAACAACGAAAAGCCTTCAATAACCTCAGTTCAGGAGGTTATCGCAGACATACTGAATAACGATGTACCACCAGAGGTAACAGTTGAACGCATAGTAGATGAAGTAGCACGCACCTATGGAGTATCAGCAGAAGAAATCCGTTCCAATAAGAACAGAAGTGCGAATATAAGCAACGCAAGAAAAATTGCGATATATGTAACAAGAGAGCTTACAACACTATCAATGGTAGCAATAGGAGAAGAGTTTGGCAACAGACACTATTCAACTATTATCTATACAATTCAGACAGTTCAGAAAATGATGGCAAAGGACAGAAAGGTAAAAGAGTTAATCGAAGATACAATCAAGAATATCCGAGACAGATAAACTCAGAATTACCTTTCTAAAAAAATCATTTCAAGAATGAATTATATTCCAGAATTTTATAAAAATTAAATCAACTGTATTTTTATTTTTTTAAATCAAAAATACAGGCGATTTCTTATACACTTTTTAATTTATACGATTTGTATATTACATAGCAGTAATATTTGCCTGCATAAAACCTTTAAACTTGCAAAATTAAAAATATTCCTGCATTTTTATGTAGGAATGGTTACAACTTCTTAACCATTCTCTGCATAAGCTTATCAACATTGTAATTAACATTTCATAAACACATTTCCACTCGATGTTTAAAAGAGGAAAATGTGGAAATCATGTTAAAAATAAACAAGCAAATCTGTGGATTTCAATGTTTACTGATTTTACCAGATGACAAGCCACATACAACACATTTATAACATTTCCACACCCTCTACTATGACTACTAATATATAATAATATAATAAGAGGAGAAGAGTTCCCATTGAAGATAACTTGTTTACGAACAGATTTAGCGGAAGCTGTATCAAATGTATCAAGAGCAGTTTCAACTAAGGCTTCAATTCCTGCACTTGAAGGAATTTTAATCAAAGCATATAACTCACAGCTAAACATATCAGGCTACAACCTTGAAATAGGAATAACAACCGACATAGAAGCCCAAACCATAGAAGAAGGCGAAATAGTAGTAAGTGCCAAGCTATTCTTAGACATAGTACGCAGACTGCCTGAAGAGGTAGTACAGATTGAAACAGATGAAAGAATGGTAACCTACATCAGATGCGGACAGGCAGACTACCAGATAGTAGGAATATCCTCATTAGAATACCCTGACTTACCAACCTTTGAGAGAACAGACGGAATAACCGTAAATTCAAAAATTCTCAGAGAAATGATAAGACAGACCGTATATGCAGTAAGCGACAATATGAACAAACCGATATATACAGGTTCACTCTTTGAAATAGAAAACAGCCTTTTCAAAATAATAGCGGTTGACGGCTACAGAATGGCAATACGAACAGAAACAGTTGAGTGTGACAGCAAAAACAGCTTTGTAGTACCTGGAAAAACTCAGCACGAGGTATTGAAGCTCCTGAACGATGACGAAACAGAAGTAGAAATCATCATAGGAATGCGACACATAACCTTCAGAATAAAAAATTATAGTGTAATTTCAAGACTTATTGAGGGAACCTTCCTTGACTACAAGTCAACAATACCAACAGAGTCAAAAACAGAAGTCATCATAAAAACAAGAAAGATAATAGAATCCGTTGAAAGAATGTCCCTGCTCAATAATGACCGACTACAAAGCCCTGTAAGATGTAAATTTGCAGATGATGAAATCAGACTATCCTGTGCATCATCAGTCGGCAGAGCAAATGACATAATAACAGTACCGGTAAGCGGAGAGCCAGTAGAAATAGGCTTTAACAACCGCTATATGCTTGATGCATTCAAAAACACCGATACCGATGAAATAAAGCTTGTGCTTAACGGACCAATCGCACCAATGCTTGTAAAGCCGATAGAGGGCGACAGCTTTGTAAGTATAGTAGTACCAATGAGGTTAGCCAATGATTAATGAAACAATAAAAATAGACACCGAATATATCAAGCTGCAGGATTTACTCAAGCTTGGCGGAATAGCAGACACAGGCGGAATGGCAAAAATCCTGATACAAAACGGAGAAGTTCTTGTAAACGGTGAGGTTTGCACAATGCGTGGCAAGAAGATGCGTTCAGGAGATACAGCAAGCTTTGAGGATATAACCCTTACTGTCGAATAGCCCTCCCCTGACCAGTCGAACAAACCCACCTCAAAAGCATAATAAATCAAATCCCAGCAAAAATACGACATAACACAAGAAATAAAAGTGCGGAGAAGAGAATGAAAGTAATTGCCCTGAAATTTGAAAATTACAGAAATCTTAATGATGACATAATAACACCGCACGAGGGCGTGAACATAATATACGGAGATAACGCACAGGGCAAAACGAATCTGCTTGAGGCCTTATGGCTGTTTTGCGGAGGACATTCGTTCAGAGGCTCAAAGGACAACGAGCTTATTAAATGGGACAAGAATTATGCAAGGCTTGAAATGAGATTTTACGGACAGGAACGAGAGCAGAAAGCGAAAATAACCTTTAACGGCAGGCAAAAGAAAATAGAAATAAATGGAATAGAAAAGAAATCGACCGCCTCAATGATAGAAAAATATTGTGCCGTAGTATTTTCGCCCGAGCATCTCAGCCTTATAAAGCGAGGACCCTCCGAACGAAGAAAATTCATAGACAGTGCAATATGCAGAGAAAAACTGCAAAATGCGGTAATACTCTCAAAGTACAACCGAATACTAAGCCAGAGAAATTCACTTTTAAAGGACATAAGCAAAAGACCGTCACTTGAAGAAACCTTGTCAATATGGGACGAGCCTTTGATAAAAAACGGAGCAATGCTTATAAAAAAGCGAATAGAATATACCGAAATGCTCTCAGCAAAAGCCTCGGAGTACCATACAGGAATATCACAGGGCAAGGAAAAGCTTGAAACAAAATACATTTCAACGACCAATGCTCTGCAAAATGACACAGTAGAAGAAATAGAAAAAAAGCTGAGAAAAAAATTTGAAGAAAACCGAGCCGAGGACATAAAAACAGGTGTAACAAATGCAGGACCTCACAGAGATGATATAGAAATACTCATAAACGGAAAAAGCACTCGCCAATATGCCTCACAGGGGCAACAGCGAAGTGCGGTACTCTCTCTGAAGCTTGCAGAAGCAGGAGTGCTTAGAGAGCGAATGGGCGAAGAGCCGGTAATACTGCTTGATGATGTATTGTCAGAGCTTGATGCAGGCAGGCAAAACTACCTGATAAACGAGCTAAAGGGCTGTCAGGTATTTATAACCTGTTGTGAGCAGTCAAACAAGGAGCTGCTGAAAGACGGAAAGGTATATTATCTTGACAAGGGAGTAATAAGCTGATGTATCTTCATTTGGGTCAGGAAACAGTAATAACAACTGATAAGATATTAGGGATATTTGATATAGATGCCTGCACAGTATCAAAAAAGACCAGAGATTATTTATCTTATGCAGAAAAAAACGGCAGAGTAGTTAATGTTTCCTACGAACTGCCGAAATCATTCATAGTATGCAGTGAAAACGAAAAAATAACCGTATATATCAGTCAGATTTCAGCGAAAACGCTGTTAAACAGAGCTGAAAATAAAAACATAGAAAAATAAAAACAGATTTTCTGAGAATTATGGAGTGTACAAGATGAAAAAATGTCCATATTGTGGAAAAAGAATATCTTATTTTGCGAAGTATTCAAGCAGAAGAAAAGGTGAATATGTTTGTCGCAGATGTCACAGAGAGAGCAAGGTAACAATCAGTAAGTTTATATATCTTGGCTATGCATTGGCGGCATCAGCAGCATTGGCAATTTTGGCTTGCATATATTTTATGAAGATGATAAATAATCCGTTCAGCATAGCCTTGGTAGCAATACCGCTTATATTGTTTTTGCTGATCTCCCCTGCCTTTGTAAGATTTGAGCCGTATAAAAAATACAGAAAATCAATGGAGGCACGCAGAGCAGGAATAGCATACTCAGACAAAAAAGAGGTTGAAAGCATAATAACTGAGCCTGAGCAGGAGCCTGCAGCGGAGAATACTGCGGAGGAAAGCGGATTCAGCATAAATGCAGATATTTTCAATAAGATAAAAGCGGAGCGAAATGCGGCAAGAAACGCAGAACCGTTCACCGTAACAAGCTCAGTAAATGATATGATAGTAATAACAGATGATGATACCGAAGAAATAGCAGAAATAGAAACAACTGTAAATAAAACGGTAGATGAGGAATATATTCCGATAATCAATGATGTCAGCACAAATTCCTCAACAAACGATACACCGCTCAGAAAACTGCATTCAGACAATTCAAGAGGAATATCCAGAACACGCCATTATATAGGAAGTACAGTTGAAAAGCCTGCACATATGAAAGAGGAAAGCACAGAGGACCCCGAAAAGGACAAGAGCAAAAAATACAAGGGCAACAGATTTTCAGCCAACAGAAGGTTTTAAGTGGTGAAAAATATGAAATTGCCAGTATGTCCTTATTGCCATACAGTTTACCGATATGGCGATGTAAAGGGTGAGCTTTCAAAGAAAAAACATAATTGCTATAACTGCAAAAATAAGTTTAAAATATCAGTAAAAGCGGTAGTAATGCTGTTTGTGGTAATAGAAATAATATGTGCATTTACAGATATTGGAGAGCTGTTTTTGATTAAGTCAATCAGTTTTCCGGCGATAATGATAACAAACATAGTAATAAATCTGGTAGGAATAATATTAATACCGTATTTTGTGGTATTCAGGGCAGAAAAAGGCGGAGAAATCCGAAGAAAATCCCCTGATACAAAAAGCTATAGAAATAAAAGACCAAAAACGAATGTAAGATGAACGGAGGTACAAAAATGAATAATACAGAAAATGTTGAACGCAATGCAGAAGAAATTGAAATGAATAGTGTTGACAGTATCGAGCTTACCGACATAGAATCTCCTGAGGAAAATATGGAGATGACAAAGGTACAGCAGGAGTACGGTGCAGATGAAATTCAGGTGCTTGAGGGACTTGAGGCAGTAAGAAAGCGTCCTGGAATGTACATAGGTTCAACAGGACCAAGAGGACTGCACCACCTTGTATATGAAATAGTAGATAACTCTATTGACGAGGCTCTGGCAGGATATTGTACAAAAATAGATGTAGCAATAGAAAAGGATGATATAATCCGAGTAACCGATAACGGACGAGGAATCCCTGTAGGTGTCAACAGCAAAACAGGTATGCCGGCAGTAACCGTAGTATTCACCGTACTTCACGCAGGCGGTAAATTTGGTGGCGGTGGCTACAAGGTATCAGGCGGTTTGCATGGTGTAGGTGCGTCAGTAGTAAATGCCTTGTCAGAATGGCTTGAGGTTAAGGTTTGTGACGGAGAGGACATATATTTCCAACGCTACGAAAGAGGAAAAATTGTAACAGACCTCCAGAAAATAGGAAAATCAAGCGTAAAAGGTACAGAAGTACGCTTTAAAGCTGACTCTCAGATGTTCAAGGAAACCACAGTATATGAGTATCAGGTACTTGAAAGAAGATTGCGTGAGCAGGCATTTCTCAATGCAGGAGTGCATATTGAGCTGACGGATGAGCGTAACGAAGAAAACATCATCAAAAACAATTTTCTATACGAGGGCGGAATAAAAAGCTTTGTAAGCTTCATACATAAAAAGCGTTCACTTGAAGTGATACACCCTGATGTAATATACTTTTCTTCAAGAAACAGTGATGACACCATTGCTGTAGAAATCGCAATGCAGTACAACGAAAGCTACAACGAAAACATACTGACCTTTGCAAATAATATTCATACCACAGATGGCGGAACACATGAGGAGGGCTTTAAGAGAGCCTTGACCTATGTAATGAATGACTATGCACGAAAATTCGGCAAGCTAAAGGATAATGACAAAAATCTCAGCGGTGAAGATGTTCGAGAGGGTATTACAGCAATAGTCAGCGTAAAGCTTAAAGAAGCACAGTTTGAGGGACAGACAAAGGCAAAGCTTGGCAATACAGAAGTCCGTTCAATGGTAGAAAAGCTGATAAAAGACAAGCTTATGCAGTATCTTGAGGAAAATCCGTCCGTATCAAAGGCAATTTTTGAAAAAGCCCTTGCCTCAGCAAGAGCAAGAGAGGCCGCAAGAAAAGCAAGAGAAAGTGTAAGAAGAAAATCAGCACTTGAATCCGCTCAGCTCCCCGGAAAGCTTGCAGACTGCCAGTCCAAGGACACCAGCGAAACCGAAATATTCATAGTCGAGGGAGATTCAGCGGGCGGTTCAGCCAAGGGCGGTCGTGACCGCAGAATACAGGCGATATTACCGCTTTGGGGAAAGATGCTGAATGTTGAAAAGGCAAGAATCGACAGAGTATATGGCAACGATAAGCTAATGCCTGTAATAACCGCACTCGGCACAGGAATAAGTGATGATTTTGACATAGAAAAGCTCAGATACAACAAAGTAATAATAATGGCAGATGCCGATGTTGACGGCTCCCATATCAGAACCTTATTGCTGACATTTTTCTTCAGATATATGCGACCGCTTATAGAAACAGGTCATGTCTATATAGCACAGCCACCACTCTACAGAATATCTAAGGGCAAGGAGCATAAGTACGCATATTCAGACATAGAGCGAGATCAGATATTGTCATCAATCGAGGGAAAAACCGAAATCCAGAGATACAAAGGTCTTGGTGAAATGGATTCCGAACAGCTGTGGGAAACAACAATGAATCCTGACACAAGAATGATGCTGAGGGTAGAAGTAAGTGATGCCGAGGCGGCAGACGAAACCTTTACAATCCTTATGGGAGATAAGGTTGAGCCAAGACGAGATTTTATAGCTCAGAACGCAAAATATGTACAAAATCTTGATGTATAAATAAAAATAAAACAGATTTGTGAGGTGTAGAGAAAATGCATTCAAGAACAAAGCTAACAGTAAGATACGCAGAAACAGACCAGATGGGAATAGCACATCATTCAAATTATCCGATATGGTATGAGGTAGGCAGAAGTGATTATATAAAAATGTTCGGAACAAGTTATTCTGAAATGGAAAAATCAGGAGTAATGACACCGCTTATGAATTTGAACTGCAATTTCAAATTACCTGCATTTTACGAAGATGAGCTGATAATAAGAACAAAGATAATAACACTTACAGCGGCAAGGATAGTATTTTCATATTCGGTCAAAAGGATAGAAAAGGACGGAACAGAAACCGAGCTTGGCTACGGAACAACCGAACATGCAGTAGTAGATGCAAAGACCTTCCGTCCCTGCAATATGAAGAAAAAACTGCCGGAGCTGTATGAAAGAATAAGTAAGGTATTATAAAAAAGCATTAAAACCGACTGAAAAAGAGGTAAAAAGATGGATAACGAACAGCAGAATGAGAAAAGAATAATACAGGTAGATCTGCAAAATGAGATGCGAAAGAGCTTTCTGGATTATTCAATGAGCGTAATAATAAGCCGAGCCTTGCCTGATGTAAGGGACGGCTTAAAGCCTGTACATAGAAGAATATTATATACAATGTACGAAAGAGGTCTTGAACCGTCAAAGCCATATCATAAATGTGCCGATACCGTAGGTTCGGTGCTTGGTTCATACCACCCACATGGTGATGCCTCTGTATATGATGCAATGGTAAGACTTGCACAGGATTTTTCAATGCGATATATGCTTGTTGACGGTCATGGAAACTTTGGTTCGGTTGACGGTGACCCACCTGCTGCCTATCGTTATACTGAAGCAAGAATGAGCAAAATATCAATGGATATGCTCACAGATATTGACAAGGAAACTGTAGATTTCATACCTAACTATGATGACAGATTAAAAGAGCCAACCGTATTGCCAAGCCGTTTTCCGAATCTGCTGGTAAATGGTTCAAGTGGTATTGCGGTAGGTATGGCAACAAATATACCACCGCATAATCTTGGAGAAACAATAGATGCAGCCTGCCTGCTTATAGATAATCCTGATGCGGGTTTAAACGAGATTATGGAGTGTATGCCTGGACCAGACTTCCCTACTGGCGGAATAATAATGGGCAGAAGTGGAATCCGCTCTGCTTATGCTACAGGTAAGGGCAAAATTATCGTTCGTGCAAAAACTGAAATAGTCGAAGCTAAAAACGGCAGATATAAAATCATAGTAACAGAATTACCATATGTGGTAAATAAAGCAAGATTAATAGAAAATATTGCTGATTTAGTAAAGGATAAGCGACTTGAGGGAATTTCAAATATTGAGGACCATTCCGACAGAAACGGAATGCACATCGAAATTGATATAAAACGAGAGGCTTCCCCTCAAATTGTCTTAAATCAGTTGTTTTCCTATACTCAGCTGCAATCAACCTTCGGAGCAATAATGCTTTCAATAGTTGACGGAGAACCAAAAATCCTGTCACTAAAGGAAATGCTTAAATGCTATATTGATTTTCAGGCAGAAGTTGTTGAACGCAGAACAATATACGATTTAAGAAAGGCTCAGGAAAGAGCGCATATTCTTGAGGGCTTAAAAATTGCTATAGACTTCATTGATGAGGTAATAGCAATTATAAGAAGCAGTAAGGATATATCTACAGCCAGAGCAAGGTTAATGGAACGCTTTAACCTTGACGAGGTGCAGGCACAGGCAATCGTGCAGATGAGATTAGGACAGCTCACAAACCTCGAAAGAACTAAAATTGA
>JAKSRB010000035.1 GCA_024403825.1 Ruminococcus sp.
GATGTTTATGCATATATGCAGGAGCAGTTTGTAAAAATTCAGGCTGACTAAAATTTAGAATTTATAGAATAAAATCCTGTTTACAGAATGATGTTAAACTCATTAGTAAGCAGGATTTTTTTATATCCAAATTTAAAAAATAAAACCACACAATTTGGATTTTAAGCAAATTGTGCGGTTAATTTTTTTGTATTAATTTATAATAATATTAATAGTTTGTGCTTTTGATTTCAAAAAATGCCTGTGGGTGGTTGCATACTGGGCAAACCTCTGGAGCAGATGTGCCAACTACTATATGTCCACAGTTTCTGCACTCCCATACCTGTACACCTGCACGCTCAAATACCTGCTTTGTTTCTATATTGTTTAATAATGCACGATACCTTTCCTCATGCTCTTTTTCAATAGCTCCTACACCTCTGAATTTTTCTGCAAGCTCAGGGAAGCCTTCTTCCTCAGCCTCTTTTGCCATTCTATCGTACATATCTGTCCATTCAGCATTTTCGCCCTCAGCAGCGGCTAAAAGATTAGCAGATGTATCGCCAAGTAGTCCAAGCTCCTTAAACCATAATTTTGCGTGTTCCTTTTCGTTGTTAGCTGTTGCAAGGAATAATGCTGAAATTTGCTCGTAGCCTGCCTTTTTTGCTACTGATGCAAAGTATGTATATTTATTTCTTGCCTGTGATTCTCCTGCAAATGCCTCAAGTAGGTTTTTCTCGGTTTTTGTTCCTGCGTATTTGTTGCTCATTTCATTTACCTCGATTTCATTATTTTTATTAGCAATCAGATTTTTCGTTACGAAAAATTACTACTTATTATTATAACATTGTTTTTAAAAGTTTTCAACTGATATAAACAAAAAAATAAAAATATACACTTAAAAATTGTTGATTATATGACAAAAATAGACACATTGTTTCAAAAAATTGAAGTTAAATAAATATATTTATTATCCCTATCACAAGACCAATAATTGCTCCAAGATTTACTATTGTATTTAGCTCTTTTTTCATAACCTGCATTATTATTTTTTCAAGCTCTGCAATTTCCATTTGGTTGATTTTATCTTCAACTAATTGCGATATGTTTATTGTCTTTAATAAAGTCGAAATATTATTTGAAACAACATTTTCATAAACTGAAGTAATTATCTGATTAATGCTGTCCTGAGAAATTTCATATTTATTCAGAATTTCTAAAACGGATTTATCAGATAATTCTGAAATTTTGCTTTCAACTATTGGCTTTATTTTGTCTTCACCATTGTCATTTATGTAGCGTTCAATTTCTTTCCCTATTGGTTCGGAAAGTGAAGCAATTAAATTATCGGTTACAAACATACTCAGCATTGTTCCTTGGGTTTTTGACTTTATTGCTTTACCGCCGTTTTCTATTATTATTGAGTTTATATCAAGCTTTTTGATTTCTGTTATTATCTGTATTGTAATCTCGTAGGCTAATTTTTTCCTGATGTTTTCAAGCTGTGCATCATCTGCATAATTACTGCCTATTGTATTGATACTGTTATCAAGCTTGGCTGTTATCATTTCTATGATTTTATTTTCAACTTCGTCTGATATAAGCTTTGAATATATGTCATTTTCTGTAAGCAGTTCATTTGCAACTGTATTTCCGATAGCCCTTGCTAATCGTGGTTTACCCTTTGGTATTGCTCCCGGAGTGAACGGCAGGCGATGTCCCATTATACGGATTTCTTTTCGAGGATAAAACAGCATTTTTACTGCTATATAGTTTGTGCAGTAACCGATTAATGCTCCCACAAGCGGAGCGGTGATGTATCGCAGCATAATATTTTTCCTTACCTTTTCTTTGTCGTTTTTTGTTTTTTCAAGGTTAATGATACTATTTTTTTAAAAATATGTCAATAAACATATATTTGAGTTTGAATGTAATAAAAAAATTGCTTTTATTTTGTTTTTGGTTTAAAATATTAATTACAGACTAAGGGGGGTTATATATATGTCAAAATGTAAGTGGTGTATTGACGGTGGAGCAATGGAAAGGTATCACGATGAGGAGTGGGGAATACCCTTGCATAATGATAGAAAACAATTTGAATTTTTAATGCTTGAAGCTATGCAATGCGGACTTAGCTGGAGCTTGATGATTAAGAAAAGAGAAACCCTCCGAAAGTGCTTTGATGATTTTGATTATACAAAAATAGCTGAATATAATGAAGAAAAAATCGAAGAGATACTCTCGGAGCCTGATATGATAAAATCAAGGAGAAAGGTTGAGGCGGTAATTAATAACGCAAAATGCTTTATGAAAATTATTGAAGAGTATGGCTCATTTGATAAATTTATCTGGGGCTTTTCAAATTATAAAACACTTGTTTATCCTGAGCATCAATATCAACCTGTTGCAAGTAATCAGTTATCGGATAGGGTAAGCAAAATTCTTAAGAAGCGTGGGTTCAAGTACATAGGGTCAATTACTGTTTATTCTCATTTACAGGCTTGCGGAGTTATAAATGACCACGAAGCAGGTTGTCCTATGTTCAAAAAAATAAATGAGAATTATTCTATTGAAATTATTGAATAATAAAATATATAGAATGTTATCAAATAATTATTCTGCTAATTCACTATCGCAAAACTATGTCAAGTGGTATTGCTATATGTTTCAAAATATGTTATACTGTAAATAATATACAAATATTATTAAATATGAATGATTAAAAAGTGTGAATTATATATGTGTGTTTGCTAAAGAAGGCAAAATTTTAGAAGGATTATTTTTATCACAAATGTATATGATTATGACTTTGTGCTATCAATTTCGTCTTAGTATGTATATAGTTTCAGCAAATATATTAAATAATAAAAGAGTAAAAATAAGAAATAGGACAGGTGAATTATATGTCAAATCAGGTAAAAAAATTTATTTTTGAAAATCTTCCGGAAAATGTTGAGCATTTAAAAAATATGCCAGAAGCATCGTTAAAAGACCCATTTGCAACTGCTGCATTGACTGTTGCAGTATTATGCAGATATGGAGAAAGTGTACAGAATTGTATTGATATGCTTAATTATCTTAAAGGTCCTCAGCAGATGTCACCATATGAAATACAGTTTTTGCGTGACAGATTAAGCGGAAAGTTTTATAAATCGTTTTCATTTTTTGAGGGAACATCTCCTCAAAACGGATACAATCCGACAAAACCATATACAATAATAATTTCAGATAATGTATATTCATATCAGGACGAAGGATATGTCAGGCTTGATATAAAATCATCAGGAGCTGATTCACCAAGACAGGTAAAGCTAAGATTAAAGCCAAGCACAGGACAATGGTTTTTATGGGAACAATATTTGCTTTCAGATATTAGAATACCTGTTGAAGAAGACCCTTGGGCATAAATTACATTATATTACACTATTTTACATAGTTTTTCTTTTTTATTTTACAAAAAACCGCTTTTTATGTTATAATAAACCAAAAGGATAAGTGGTTTTTATGAATAAAAAATTAAAGATTTCTCAATATGATAAAATGACTAAAACTCCTGTATCAAGGCTTGTAATTGCATTGTCTGTTCCGTCAATTATCAGTATGCTTATTACAAATGTTTATAATCTGGTTGATACAGCCTTTGTCGGTCAGCTTGGTAATAGTGCAAGTGGAGCGGTGGGTATAGTTTTTGGTTATATGTCTATACTACAGGCAGTAGGATTTATGTTTGGTCAGGGTTCAGGCAGTATTATTTCAAGAATGTTAGGAAATAAGGATACTGAAAATGCAGGTATAATTGCTTCAACAGGATTTTTTGGTTCTTTGATTTTGAGCGGATTATTGGCTGTTATCAGCTATATTTTTCTCAATCCTCTTGTTTTTTTACTCGGCAGTACATCGACTATTGCTCCGTTTGCAAAGGATTATTTGATTTATATTTTGATTTCTGCACCTTTTATTACAGCAAGCTTTGTTATGAATAATATTCTCAGATATGAGGGCAAAGCGACACTCGGTATGATTGGTTTGATGACTGGTGCTGTTTTAAATATGTGTTGCGACCCTGTTTTTATGTTTGTGTTTGATATGGGAATAGCAGGAGCAGGACTTTCAACTGCTTTATCCCAGTTTGTAGGATTTAGTGTTTTGCTTAGTATGTTCTTGAGGGGTAAAACTCAATGTCGTTTTTCATTCTCAAAAATATCAAAAAATTATAGATGCTTTTTTGATATAATCGCTACAGGATTTCCAAGTATGCTGCGTCAGGGGCTGAATAGCTGTACAACTGTTCTTATGAATTCCGAAGCAGCGGTTTATGGTGATGCAGCGGTTGCCGCTATGAGTATAGTTACAAGAATTTCGTTTTTTGTATTCTCGGTTGCTCTCGGTGTTGGTCAGGGGTACCAGCCTGTAAGTGGCTTTAATTATGGTGCAGGCAAATACAGCAGAGTTCGCAAGGGTTTTAGATTTACGGTGCTGTTGTCTGAGGGAATAATAATTATTATGTCGGCAATAGTAATTTTGTTGTCAGGTAGCTTAATAAAGATTTTCAGAAATGATGTTGATGTAATTGATATTGGAACAAGAGCATTAATACTGCAATGCATTGCACAGCTTGTATTACCGTTTTGTATGGTTGTGGAAATGCAGTATCAAAGCACAGGCGGAAAGCTTGGTGCAACGATACTATCTTCATTGCGTGGCGGTGTGATTTTTATACCATTATTGCTGATACTTTCGCATTTAAGGGGGTTAAGCGGTATTCAAGAGGCACAACCGCTTTCGGTAGTAATTGCATTAATACCGTCAGTTGTTTTTGCGATCAGCTTTTTCAGACGGCTTCCATTAAAGGATAAAATTGAAGAAATATAATATTTTAAAGGAGATTTTATTAATGTATAAAAATATAGATAAAGCGACAAAGCTTGAGCTTAAAAATCTTGTTGAATATCAGGAAGGACAGGTAGTAAGTAAAACATTAGTTCAGAATGAGCTTGTAAGTATGACAATTTTCTCATTTGATAAGGGTGAGGAAATTTCAACCCATGCGGCAGGCGGTGACGCAATGGTAACTGTACTTGAGGGGACAGGCAGATTTACCATAGGCGGAGATGTATTCATATTAAATCAGGGTGAAACCTTGATTATGCCAAAGGATATACCACACGCAGTATATGGAGAAGAAAAGTTCAAAATGCAGTTAGTAGTGTCATTTTGAGATGATAATGTAATAAAATAAAAGTGAAATGGACTGTGAAAAATGATGTTTATAAAACTTGATTTTCACAGCCTATTTTCTTTTACATAATAATATGGTATAATTAGTTATACAAATAAGAATTTGGAGAACTACACATTATGAGTAATGCAGATAGAAAGACATATGCAGATAAAATATTATATGAATTAGGACTATTAAAAAAATTGGAAGAGATAGGAAAGAGTCATATAATAGGTAGCTATAAAATGAATATGATGGCTTGGAATGATTTAGATATTGATATTGAAAATGATACAATGTCATTGGAAAAACTACATGAATTATCTGCATTTATCATCAAAACTTTTCACCCAGTCTGGTATGAGGCAAAAGAAGAAATAATTAGTGGAAAAAGAGTATGGTTTCATGGGTTTGAAACGATGATTACAGGAGAACTCTGGAATGTTGATTTATGGTTCTTTGATAAGGAAGCAATATTGGATGCAGAAAAATATTGTGATGCCATTTTAGAAAATACTAATCAAACACAAAAAGACGCTATTATTAATATAAAAAGCGAATTGATTGAAAAAGGATTATATTCTTTCGAGCAGTACAAGAGTATTGATGTATATAAGGCTGTAATTGAAAATAATGTTAGAACTATAGGCGAATTTTTAGAGTTGTTTAAATAAATCTCAGTATGCAGAGTTAAATAGCTGTGAAAATGATGTTTATAAAACTTGATTTTCACAGCCTATTTTCTATTACATAAAAATATGGTACAATTAGTTATACAAATTAGAAATTACTTAGGAGAGCGTATGATAAGAACTGCAGGAACCAACGATATAGAAACACTTGCAAAATTAGCAGTGATGATGTGGCATAATCATTCTGTAAATGAGTTAATCAATGAATTTTATGAAAAAATGACGAGTGGTAAATCACAATTTTATTTAAAATATGAAAATGACTTTCCAATCGGTTTTGCACAGTGTCAGTTACGATATGATTATGTTGAAGGTACAAAAACCACTCCTGTGGGTTATTTAGAGGGAATCTTTATAAAAGAAGAGTACCGTAACCGAGGATATGCAAAAGAACTTTTAACAGAGTGTGAAGTATGGGCAAGAAACAAAGGTTGTAAAGAATTTGCCAGTGATTGCGAAATAGAAAATACAGACAGCTTTTATTTCCATAAAGCGTTGGATTTTACTGAAACAAATAGAATAATCTGTTTTACTAAGTCATTATAAATATTACTGTCGGGCTACAAAGATTTTATTACAAATTAATCTATCTTCTCGAATTGCGTGCAGGGGCGTCCCCTACAAATCACAGTTTGCAGAGTTAAATAGCTGTGAAAATGATGTTTATAAAACTTGATTTTCATAGCCTATTTTCTATTACATAAAAATATGGTACAATTATTTATACAAAAAATTAGAATTTGATTTGTAAAAGGCAGTTGACTAAAAGGAATGGTTTTATATGAAGAAAATTAATTGGGCAATATTAGGAACAGGTGTTGTTGCTAATGAAATGGCAACAGCTATCAGAAACTCAGGAAAAGAGATATATGCAGTAGGAAACAGAACCCACAGCAAGGCTATAAAATTTGCTGAAAAATATAATATCGGAAAAGTATATGATGATTTTGAAGAAATGTTTACTGACTCGGAAGTTGATGTAATTTATATTACTACACCTCATAATACACATTTTAAATATATCAAAAAAGCCTTGAGTAATGGTAAACATTTATTAACCGAAAAAGCTATCACACTTAATACTAAGGAATTAGATGAAGCACTTAAAATCGCAAAGGAAAATAATGCTATTCTATGTGAAGCTATGACAATTTTTCATATGCCACTATATAGAAAATTAAAAGAAATTTTAGATAGTGGCACGCTTGGAAAAGTAAATATGATTACAATGAATTTTGGCAGTTTTAAAGATTATGATATGACAAACAGATTTTTTAATAGAAATCTTGCCGGAGGAGCAATGCTTGATATTGGAGTATATGCAATTTCGTTTGTAAGATGGTTTATGGACAGCAAGCCTACAGAAGTAAAATCAATGGTAAAATACGCTCCGACCGGAGTTGATGAGATGGCAACGATATTATTAAAGAACGAGTCTGAGCAAATGGCAACAGTTGCATTATCACTCCATTCAAAACAACCAAAAAGAGGAATGGTTTCATGCGAAAAGGGATTTATTGAGATAATGGAATATCCAAGAGCATGGGAAGCAAGGATTACATATGTTGAAGATGGTCGAGTAGAAAAAATTGAAGCTGGTAAATATGAAAATGCATTGCAATATGAAATGGAAGATATGGAGAAAGCAATATTAGGAGATGTGAGTAATATATTTTTAGAGTACACAAGGGATGTTATGGACATTATGACCAATATTCGTAAAGAGTGGGGAATGTTTTATCCTGAAGAAGAGTAAGGAAAGATAAATCCTGATTTTTAGAGCAAAATTGTTGAATATACAACTTCATTTTCACAATCTTTTTGTTTTGACCAAAAGCTAAGTACTATTTTTGATAAAATACTTGACAAAAGGGTGGTTATGTTATATAATACCAAAGGTGTAAAGAAAAAATCTTTACAGAGATTTGCAAGGAGCAGGGCAATGGAAAAAAATATTGAGGTTTCTCTGCTGTTTGACTTTTATGGTGAGCTATTGAAGCCAGCCGGCAGAACTGCGATTGATTTATATTATAATGAAGATTTATCGCTTGCAGAAATTGCCATGCAGACAGGGATTACTCGTCAGGGTGTGCGTGACAATATAAAAAGATGTGAACAACAGCTTTTTGACTTTGAAGAAAAGCTTGGATTATTTAAAAGGTTTTGTCAGCTTGAAAATGAGCTTGATGAAATTTCAAAGCTTGCTCGAAGTATTTATAATAATCAATCATCAGATACACAAATTAAACAGCTTGCTTTATCCATTGAGCAGAAAGCAGGCTTACTTAAAGAATAAGAGGAATTTGTATGGCATTTGAGGGACTTTCAGATAAACTAAGCAACGCCTTCAAAAAGTTGCGTAATAAAGGTAAGCTGACCGAAAATGATGTTAAAGAAGCAATGCGTGAAGTGCGTCTTGCACTTCTTGAGGCTGATGTAAACTATAAGGTTGCAAAGGATTTTACAAAAACTATAACCGAAAGAGCAATCGGACAGGATGTAATGGAAAGTCTTACGCCTGCACAAATGGTTATTAAAATTGTTGATGAAGAATTGACAAATCTTATGGGCGGTGAGGGTGCAAGAATTGAATTTGCATCAAAACCACCGACAGTTATTATGCTGTGCGGTTTACAGGGTTCAGGTAAGACAACACATGCGGCAAAGCTTGCTTTGATGTTAAAAAATCAGAACCGCAGACCAATGCTGGTTGCCTGCGATATTTACAGACCTGCGGCTATTGAACAGTTAAAGGTTGTAGGTGGCAAAGCAGGTGTGCCTGTGTTTGAAATGGGTACAGCTAATCCTGTTAAAATTGCAAGGGAAGCAATTAAGCATGCCAAAGACTATGGCAATGATGTTGTAATTCTTGATACAGCTGGCCGTTTGCATATAGATGAAGCTTTGATGGAAGAGCTTGAAAATGTAAAAGCTGAGGTAAATCCTGATGAAATCCTGCTTGTAATTGATTCAATGACAGGTCAGGACGCAGTAAATGTTGCAAAGAGCTTCAATGAACAGCTTGATATTACAGGTGTAATACTTACAAAGCTTGACGGTGATACAAGAGGCGGTGCGGCACTTTCAGTTAAAGCTGTTACAGGCAGACCAATTAAATTTGCAGGTATAGGCGAAAAAATCGAGGATATAGAGGTTTTCCACCCTGACAGAATGGCAAGCCGTATTCTTGGAATGGGTGATGTGCTTACTCTTATTGAGGACGCACAAAGCAAGATGGATCAGCGTAAGGCGGAAGAAGCCGCAAAGCGTATGCTCAATAATAAGTTCGATTTAAATGATTTAAATGAGCAGTTTGAGCAGATTAAGAAAATGGGTCCATTAAAGGGTATTCTTTCAAAGCTTCCGGGACTTGGCAATAAGCTTGATGATATTGATATAGACGACAGACAGATTGACTGGCTGCAGGCTTTGATATATTCAATGACACCTGCTGAAAGAGCAAACCCAAGTATAATAAATCCGTCAAGAAAACGCAGAATAGCGGCAGGTTCAGGAAGAAGTGTAGAAGAAGTAAACAGATTACTTAAACAGCTTGAACAAATGCAGAAAATGATGAAGCAGCTTCGTTCCAAGGGCAAGGCAACTAAAAAGGGCAAAAAGAGAAAAAATAAAATGTTGCCTGGATTAGGTGGAATGCCAATGGGCGGAATGCCAATGGGTGGTATGCCGGAAGAAGATGACCCAATGTTCAGAAAGAAATAAATTTCTAATAAATTAACATTCAACCAATTTTGGTGAATATATATTTTTCAAAAATTTTATGAGGTGAAAATCATGGCAGTTAAAATCAGACTTAGAAGAATGGGTTCAAAGAAAGCACCTTTCTACAGAGTAGTAGTAGCAGATTCAAGATACCCACGCAATGGCAGATTTATTGAGGAAATCGGTACTTATGATATTCTCAAAAATCCATCAGAGTTTAAGGTAGATGCAGAAGCAGTTAAGAAGTGGATTGCAAATGGTGCACAGCCAACAGATACTGTAAAGGCACTCCTTAAGAAGAACGGCGTAATTGAATAATTAACGCAGTGAAAGGATAAAAATATGCAGGAATTACTTGCTGTAATCGCAAAAGGATTAGTTGATGATCCAAGTGCGGTAAAGGTTGATGCAGATGCTCCTACAGAGGATGGCACAATCGTTTATCATATTCATGTAGCTGAGCCGGATATGGGCAGAATTATCGGAAAGCAGGGCAGAATTGCCAAGGCTATCCGTACAATAGCTCGTAGTGCGGCAATTCGCAGTGAAGAAAAAATAATGGTAGAAATTGATTAATTCTATCATCTTTAAAGGGTAGTTAAACGCTATGGCAGTTTAACTGCTCTTTTTTAGCAAGATTTAATATGATTTATATTACATTACAAAGAATGAAAATACAGCAGACCTTAGGTGAAAATATTAACTATAGGTCTGCTGTTTTGCTAAGTATTATTAAAATTTTTATCCCAGTATTTCGCCAACTATTTTATTGACTAATCCTCCGTCAGCCTTGCCTTTGGTTTTTGGCATAAGACTTCTCATTATTATGCCCTTGTCCTTTGCTGTCGGATTTTCAAGCCCAAGCTCTGCTATTACGCTGTTTACTGCTTCTTTGATTTCTTCCTCGCTCATCTGCTTTGGAGCAAATTCTGAATATACTGCTATCCTCAGCTTACATTCCTCAATCAATTCAGCTTTACTCTCAGGGGCTGTTGACAGCGTTTCCTGTGCCTGCTTGATTTCCTTTAATATTATTGTGTTTTCTTCTTCTTCGGTAAGGTCTGCTCGTTTATCAATAAACTTTGCCTTTAATGCTGAAAGCAACATTGATAACGCATCTTTCCTTGGCTTGTCCTTTGCTTTCATTGCCTGCACCATCGCAGCTCTTACTTCATCAATTTTTGACATTTATTATCATCCTTTCAGATAAATTTTGCTTGTTTGTTTCTTTACAGGCTTGCATCTCCTATATACATTGTTATATTGTCTGCATTGCTTGTTATTGCTATGTAGGTTACTCCCTCATATCCTTCATCACCACTATATGCATAATATTCTTTAAATTCCATTGAATAGGTTTTGCCTGTGTTTGTCTGAATGTTTGTGGCACTTCCTTTGATTGATAATGATACAATATCATCTCCGCTGGTTTCTTTATTGTCAAGTCCGCCTGTTGGTGTTCCACTTCCGATTATATCTCCGTCTATCATTGAAAATGCTTCAGAAATCTGACTGTCAAGCGTTCCGCTGTCCTGTATTTTTTGGCAGAACATTCCCTTTAAGCCAGTACTGTTTTTGTTTATAATATAATCAGTTATATTCGTACTTCGCTGAATTGCATATGTTTGTGGGACAATGTCTGCTTTTTTTGCGGTGTTTTTTGCGGTTTCTCCACAGCCACTTAATATTATCATCATTGTTAAGGCTGTTGATGTTAATATACTTACTGTTCTTTTCATCTCATACTCACTCACTTTTTTAATATATTTCAAGTATCGGTGTTGTTCCTTTCGGTGAATGCTTTTCCGCTTCGCTGATATATTCGATTGCTTTTCCACAGCCGTTTATTACACATTCCGCTGGGGTTTTATGTACCAATACTTTTATTTTTGTTGTTTCTCCAATTAGCTGTGCAAATCCGTATAGCTTTACTAATCCGCCTGTTAGTATTATTCCGTTTGCTGATATATCTCCTGCAAGCTCAGGCGGTGTTTTTTCAAGTACCTCCTGAATACCCTTTGCAATAATATTTGCAGTTTCAAAAATTACATCTTTTATTTCTGTTGATGTGACTTCAACTGCCCTCGGCAGACCACTTACAGAATCTCTGCCCTTTACAAGATATGTAAGTGTTTCTGGAGGTTCTTTTACACATCCGATTTCTTTTTTGCATCTTTCTGCCATATTGATTCCAATAATAAGCCCATATTTGTTGCGGAGATATTTTATTATATCTTCGTCCATTGATATTCCTGCTTTGCGTATGGTTTTTGATACGGCTGTTCCTCCAAGTGTTATTACTGCAATATCTGCCTTTCCACTTCCGATATTTGCCACAAGATAACCATTTGAGCTTGTTATATCTATGCCACAGCCTATGGCGGCAGCCTTTGGGCTTTCTATAAGAAATACCTTTTTTGCTCCGAATGAGCATACGGCATTTACTATTGCTCTTTTTTCAACTTCGGTAACATCATTTGAAATTGAGGTTATAATTTTGGGCTTGGTAATTTTTATGGGTGATAATCTTTTTGCCATAATAGAAACCATATTTTCTACAAGCTCTGAATTTGAGATTACTCCTCCGTTCAGAGGATGTACCGCTTTTATTCCTATTGGTGTTTTTCCAATCATATTATATGCATCATTTCCGATTGCATATATTTCCCTTGTGTCAATATCATATGTTACAACGCTTGCTTCGTCAAGTATTTTTCCTTTTCCCTCGACATATAGCCTTGTTCTGTCTGTTCCAATATCTATTGCAATATTCATTGATAAATCATCCTTATTCCTGATAATTTGTCATACAGATTGCTGCACAGGATATTTGCTTGCTTTCTGCTTCCGCAAGAATTTTTGCACATTCTCCGAGCGTATGACCTGTTGTGATTATATCATCAATTATAAGGATTCTTTTTCCTTTTACAAGCATTTTATCTGTTATTTTGTAAACGCCCTTAACATTTTCTGCTTTCTGAGCTGTCGGAAGTGTGTGTTGTGGTTGATTTTCCTTGAATTTTATCAATGTTTCAGCATATGGAAGATTTAATCTTTCAGCACATTCCTTTGCAAGAAGCTCTGCTTGATTATAACCTCTCTTTTTAAGCGATTTTTTATGCATTGGTACGCAGGTAACAAAATCAAAGCTCTCATCAACATAATGCTTTTTGATACTTTCTGAAAGGGGATAGGAGAGCTGTCTGGCATATGAACCACGGTTTTTAAATTTAAACTGATGTACAGCTTTTTTATAAATATCCTTGTATATGAACGGAGCTACACATTTATAACCGCCTTTTGCGTATGTAAAGTATATTTCTTTTGGGAATTTTGATTTGCAGTTTTCACAGGCAAATTGGTTGTATTCTATTATATCTGAGCAATAGGGACATTTATTGGGAAATAATAGGTTTATTATAAATAATTTGATATTTTTAATACAGGCTTTCATCTCTTAGTAAAAACTCTTTTAATCCGCTATAGCGTTTGATTTGTCGGTTATTATTTACCATATATTCGACTGTATGGGGATTTCCAACTAAAATTAATGTTTTCTTTGCTCTGGTTACGGCTGTATAAAGCAGATTTCTATAATATAGCTGGGGAGGTCCTGAGAACATTGGTATAATGACAGCTTCAAATTCATTTCCCTGACTTTTATGCACTGTTACGGCATATGCAAAGTCAAGGTCTGAGGCAAATTCATATGTATAATTAGCGGTTTTATCATAAAATCTGATTCTGATTAATTTTGCTTTTTTATCAATGCTTTGGATAATGCCTATATCTCCGTTAAATATACCCTCACCAATATCTCCGTCATCCTTAAACCAGCGAATATCATAATTATTTTTTATCTGCATTACCTTGTCGCCAATTCTAAAGGTTTTAGCACCAATGGTAACTTCTTTTTTGTCGCTTTCAGGTGGATTTAATGCTTGTTGTAGCTGTTTGTTAAGCTCAACTGTTCCAAGCTCACCTTTTTTTGATGGTGCAAGTACCTGTATATTTTCAAATACTGAATACCCATAGGCTTTCGGAAGTCTGTTTGCACAAAGCTCAAGTATAACCTTTGTAATATCGGATTTATTGTTTCTCTGCATAAAGAAAAAATCATTATCAGACTGGTTTAATACAGGCATTTGTCCGTTTACTATTTTATGGGCATTGGTTACTATCAGACTTTTTTGTGCTTGTCTGAATATTTCATTTAATCGTACTACTGGAATTATTCCACTTGCAGTTAAATCTCCCAGTACATTTCCAGGACCAACTGAGGGCAACTGGTCTGAGTCGCCAACTAATATTAATCTGCATCCGAGTGGCAATGCACGCATTACACTTTCAAATATAAAGGTATCTACCATTGACACCTCATCAACTATGAGTGCATCGCATTTTAATTGGTTGCGTTCGTTTTTATTGAATACAGGGTTATCCTGTTTGTCCCAGTTTACTTCAAGTAGTCTGTGCAGAGTTTTTGCCTCATCACCTGTAAGGTCGCTCATTCTTTGAGCCGCTCTTCCTGTTGGTGCGGATAACAATACCTTTCTGCCTTTATTTTTCATAATTTTAATTATTGCATTTAGGGTTGTGGTTTTGCCTGTTCCTGGACCGCCTGTCAATACAAGCATTCCTTCGGTCAATGCTCTTGTGATTGCCTCTTTTTGTAAATCTGCATATACTATGTTATCTTCTTTTTCACACTTTTCAATTTCTGTTTCTATATCCTTGATTTTTTCAGATGGAAATTGAAGCAACATTTTTACTCTTGATGATATATATAATTCGCTGAGATGAGTTTCCGGTAAATATAAAAACTCTGCATCATCAATTTTGTCTTGAATTATACTGCGGTCAAATATCATTTCTTCCATACACTCTGACACCCGCTCAAAGGGTACTTCAAGAAAATCTGAGGTGATTTGTGACAGCTTTTGCTTTGGCAGACAGGTATGCCCGTTACCTTGATTATGGCTGAGAATATAAACTACTCCTGCTCTTATGCGAATATGTGAATCATATTCAAGATTTTCCTTTTTGGCAATAAAATCTGCACTTTCAAATGATACTCCAAAATCGCCTTGACATAGAATATATGGATTTTGCTTTATATGTTCCACGCAGTCTGGTCCAAGATTATTGAATATTTTTACAGATGATGAGTTTGAAATTCCATATTCACCAAGATACAGCATAAGCGTTCTTACACCTGTATTTTTTCTTAACTGCTCTGAAAACTCATTTGCTTTGTTTTTGGAAATTCCTTTAATCAAAGCAACTCTTTCAGGCTGAGTTTCCATAACATCAAGTGTTGCCTCGCCAAATTCTTTTACGAGCAACTGTGCGGTATGTGAGCCAATTCCCTTTATTGCCCCTGATGACAAATACCTGAGAATATCAGCTGCCTGAGTTGGTCTGCAAACCTCACAAACCTGTATTTGAAATTGTCTGCCATAACTGCGATGATTGATAAACTGACCTGTAAGCTTGACATTATCGCCTGCTGATACCTGTGGCAAAATTCCTACAGCGGTAATGCTGTCATCTCCATCAGCTATTTCAAGAACAGTATATCCATTTTGCTCATTACGGAAAATTATATCATCAATAACTCCTGTAATTTCTAAAAAATTATCTGCCATATAAAAAATCCTTAAAAACCATTTTGAAAAATTATACAATAATTATATCATAATTTTTTACTGCTGTACAATGCTTTTAATGAATTTTATATTATTTTGAAAGCAAAACGCTCCTTTGTCTTAGCAACAAAAGGAGCGTTTTGAGGAATTTATGAAAAAAGTAACTTTAAAAATATATAAGTCAATGTACAATACTAAACATCAATATTAAATGAAAATCATATGTACATCAAATCTAAAATTATAACTAAGATTAGAAATCAACCTCAGTATCATAATAGCAACATTTGAGGAGCTTTTCCATTTCTTCCTGACTTGGCTGGCGTGGGTTTGAACCTGTGCAGGCATCGCCAATAGCATTCTTAGCAATCTCAGGAAGTCTTTCAAGGAATACATCCTCAGGTACAAAGCCCTGCTCTGTTGGATAAGAGTCTGCACCATAGTTCTTGATACAATGTGGAATATTTAAGTCATCATTCATACCACGAAGATACTTAATAAGGAGAGCAACCTTTTCTTCAGTTGATTCTCCGCCAAGATTCATAACATCAGCAATTTTAGCATATCTCTTAGCGGCATCCTCATCTTTTGCATTGAAAGCAATTACCTTTGGAAGATACATAGCATTAGCAGCACCATGGATAATATGTGCACCAAAATCAGCAAAAGCAGCACCAGTCTTATGTGCCATTGAGTGAACGATACCAAGCAGAGCATTTGAGAATGCCATACCTGCAAGACACTGAGCATTATGCATTGCATTTCTCTTATCCATATCGCCATTATATGAATCAACGAGGTCTGCCTGAATCATTTCAATAGCATGCAAAGCGAGAGGGTCGGTATAATCACAGTTAGCAGTTGATACATAAGCCTCAACAGCATGAGTAATAGCATCCATACCAGTATGAGCAACAAGCTTTTTAGGCATAGTGTGAGCAAGCTCAGGGTCAACGATAGCAACATCAGGAGTAATTTCAAAGTCAGCGATTGGATATTTGATACCCTTCTGATAGTCAGTAATAATTGAGAAAGCAGTTACTTCTGTAGCAGTACCTGAGGTTGATGAAATAGCACAGAACTTAGCTTTTTTACGAAGAGCAGGGATGCCAAATACCTTGCACATTTCCTCGAAAGTAATTTCAGGATATTCATATTTAATCCACATAGCCTTAGCAGCATCAATAGGTGAGCCACCACCGATAGCAACAATCCAATCAGGCTCAAAAGCGAGCATAGCTTCTGCACCTTTCATAACAGTTTCAACAGATGGGTCAGGTTCGATACCCTCAAAAAGCTGAACCTGCATACCAGCCTCTTCAAGGTAAGCAACGACTTTATCAAGGAAACCAAAGCGTTTCATTGAACCGCCACCAACACAAACTATAGCTTTTTTACCAGTAAAAGTTTTTAATGCCTCTAAAGCACCCTCGCCATGATAAAGGTCACGAGGTAAAGTAAATCTATACATTAATATTTCCTCCAATTTCAAAAAATTGCAATAAATTTATTTATTACACTCATTGTAGCACAAGAGTTTTATAAAGTAAATACCTAATCTGTAAATAGTGTGTGAAATTTATGTGAAGATTGTATAT
>JAKSRB010000036.1 GCA_024403825.1 Ruminococcus sp.
TATCAATCTGTATCAAGCTTCAATACTGCCATAAATGCTTCCTGTGGTACTTCAACTGAGCCTAACTGCCTCATTCGCTTTTTACCCTCTTTCTGCTTTTCCAAAAGCTTCTTCTTTCGGGTTATGTCACCACCGTAGCATTTAGCAAGTACATCCTTTCTCATTGCCTTTACGGTTTCTCTTGCGATTATCTTTCCTCCGATACATGCCTGTATTGGTACTTCAAATAGCTGTCTTGGTATTTTCTCCTTTAACTTTTCTGCCATCTTTCTTGCTCGTCCATATGCTTTATCCTTGTGGATTATGAATGACAAGGCATCTACTACATCTCCGTTGAGCATAATATCAAGCTTTACAAGGTCGCTCTTTGTGTATTCTTTCATTTCATAGTCAAATGATGCATAGCCTCTGGTTCTTGATTTGAGTGTATCAAAAAAGTCATATATAATTTCTGCAAGCGGTAATATATAATGCAGGTCAACTCTTTCTGCATCAATATATTGCATATCTATGAAGGTTCCTCGTCTGTCCTGACATAGCTCCATAATGTTTCCGACATATTCCTTTGGGCTGTATATGTGGGCATCAGCTACAGGCTCTTCTGCCATTGCAATTATTGTTGGGTCAGGATAGTTTGTAGGGTTGTCTATCATCTGCACTGTGCCGTCTGTAAGTGTAATTTTATAAATTACACTTGGTGCTGTGGTTATCAGGTCAAGCTGATATTCTCTTTCAAGTCGCTCCTGTATAATTTCCATATGGAGTAATCCTAAAAATCCACAACGGAAACCAAAGCCCAATGCTACTGAGGTTTCTGCCTCAAATGACAAAGCCGCATCATTTAACTGCAATTTTTCGAGTGCATCCTTTAAATCTCCGTATTTTGCTCCGTCAACAGGATATATACCGCAGAATACCATTGGCTGTGCCTCTCTGTAGCCAGGCAAAGGCTCTTCAGCAGGATTTGAAGTAAGGGTTACAGTATCGCCAACCTTTGCATCTGCAAGTGTTTTGATTGAGGCGGTTATATATCCTACTTCACCTGCATATAAACTGTCTGTCTTTTCAAGTGAGGTAGCGTGCATATATCCACATTCTACAACATTGAAAACACTTCCGGTAGCCATAAGCTTAAATTCATCACCTGTATGAATTTGTCCCTCTTTTACACGAACATATATAATTACACCCTTGTAGCTGTCGTAATAGCTGTCAAATATCAATGCTCTGAGCGGTGCTTCGATATCTCCAGCAGGTGCAGGCACATCAGTTACTACCTTTTCAAGAACCTGATGAATATTTATACCAGCCTTTGCTGATATTTTAGGTGCATCCTCGGCAGGGATTCCGATTATATCCTCAATTTCCTGTATAACTCTGTCAGGGTCGGCACTTGGCAAATCAATTTTATTTACTACAGGAACGATTTCAAGACCGCTGTCAACTGCAAGATAAGTATTTGCAAGAGTCTGGGCTTCAATTCCCTGTGAGGCATCTACTACTAAAATTGCACCCTCGCAGGCTGCAAGAGAACGGGAAACCTCATAGTTAAAGTCAACATGACCAGGGGTATCAATAAGATTGAATAAATATTTTTCTCCGTCATCCGCATTATAGGTTACACTAACGGCTCTTGCCTTTATAGTTATACCTCTTTCCCTCTCAAGCTCCATATCGTCAAGAAGCTGAGCTTCCATATCTCGTGCTGATACAGAGTTTGTCTGTTCAAGTATTCTGTCAGCAAGTGTACTTTTGCCATGGTCTATATGTGCTATAATACTGAAATTTCTTATTTTATCCTGTGGAAAAGACATTCCAATTCACCTTTTTCTGTTTTTATTTATATTTATATGTTATACTTATTCAGTATAACATATCTGAGTTTTTTTAACAAGAGTTTTTGAATTTTACACACGGAAATCAATTTTGCTGATTAAATTAATTGCCTTTTGTTAAATGGGATGGTTTTTGATTATTTTTATTCGCTATCAAGTCGCATAAATGTGTTGGAACTACAAAAAATGTCAAAAATATGATACTTAACAGCATAAATTTTAAAAATTGATTTCCGTGTTTAAAAATTGTCACTGACATTAAATCGTTGATAAATTCTTTTCTTTTATTTTTTAAGTATAATACAATTAGTTACAGAAACTATGGTAGAATAACAGATGATAGCATCAAAGTCACCACCACCGTCAAAGTCACCTGTAACAAAACCGTTTTAATCAAAATTAAATAACATTACTGTATTGATTGAAGTGTTAAGAGCATTTGCTATTCTTCTGTAACTCGGATAGCATTTATAGTTCTCTCTGTTTTCACAACTCATCAGATAACTATAGATAGCAATCTCTGTTGGCTTAAGATTAAGACAAAAAATATTTTGTGGCATAGGGAAACACCTTTGCAACAAAGCACAAAAACATCATTTATTAAAACTTATAAATAAAAAATATATTTGCCCGTATTTGTCTCACTTTTGTCATAGTGTCTTTGATATACTATAGTCACAGTCAAGGGAAAACCCCTAAAACTAAGTAAAAATATGTTAGGAGAAATTAAAATGAGAAACACTAAGACAAGGGTAATGGCAGGTATTCTTTCAGCAATAACAATGCTTTCAGTAGCAACAACTTGCATTTCATCAGTAAGTGCTGCTGAGATTAATAAAGTTGAATCCACAAATCCTACAATGGAGGCAGTTATCCACCAGAATTCAATTAAGTCTTTTAAAGCAAATATTACACCAAGCGAAACAGTAACAAAAGTTGTTGACTATATTTTAGAAGCTACAGGCACACAGGGCAGAGAAATCCTCACTTGGGGTGTTGGTAAAATTGTTGGTTATATATTTGGTGAAAATGAGGAAACAGATCCTATTTCGGATGTTATAAAGCAGATTGATGAAGTTTCTCAAAAGATGGATGACTATCATAATGAGGAAATGAGCAAGCTTGAATTAATCTCTTCAAAAATAGATATTCAAAGATTTGTTGATATGTATGAAAATCTTGAAAGTATGAACACTACAATAATTGATACTATCCGTTCACAGCAGGATTCAATCAGCGACAAAACAGATCAGAAGACAATAAACGCTTACAAAGAAATTCTGGGTACAGTTTCCGGTACAAGTTTTGCAGAATTGCAGTCAAACCTTACTAACTTCTTTGAAAAAATAAAAGATAACGGAAAAACAAAGGGCTTTTCAAGTTATGTTGATTACCTTTTCCAGCAGGCAAACAAAGGTGCTACATTTAATGAAAATGCAGATTTATATCAGGTTTCAAACACAGCAAAAAGTGAACTTTCAAAAATGCTTGTAGTTGCTGGTGAATATGCAATGAACATCAACGCTCTTAAGAAAATGAGCTACGAGGTTGAAAACTATAATAAAGAAGCAACAGAAGAAAGCAGGAAAGGTACAGAGGGTTATATTGATTCAACACTCAGCACTTTGAATAAGATTTATGATCAATATGAGGAAACCTGCAAACAGATTGATGAAAAAGCACAGGCAGAATTAACGATAGATGGTGAGACAAAAGGCTTTGCTTCAACTTCAGCAGCATGGGAAGTTGCAAGTAATGAAATGAAGGCTGGCAAAGATGTTACATTAACACTTGTTAAGGACTGGACTGCTGACCTTAATCAGGGACTATCCACTAATATTAAAATGGCTTCACCAAAAAATAAAGGCTTTACAGAAGATGGTGGACTCTATGTAATAAACGGTGGCAAAATGACACTTAACCTCAATGGTCATAAAATTGATATGTCAGCAAAAAGTAGTGCAAAAATATTCACTTTGGCAGATAAAGCAAAGCTATCAATCGAAAACGGTACTATTGAAAATGGCAGTTATGGTATCTATGGAAAGTCAGATAGCGAGAATGCATCTGAAAATGTTGAAATCAAAGACACGGTTTTACAGAACTTTGAAAACGGTGCTGTATATATGGATGGATATCAGAAAAACAGCCTGAAAATGAATAACTGCAAGGTTCTTGATACAAAGAATGGCACAGGTGTTACAGCAACATACAAGGTAATGTACGACATAGAGAATTGTACATTTGAGAACAATCACTCAGGCAGTTCTGGTGGTGCTTTCACAGCAACTATGGACTATGTTAATGGAATTATCAAAAATTGTGATTTCAGAAATAATAGTGCAAAAAATGGCGGTGCAGTTGCTTCCGTAAATACTCTTGATAACTGTAGCTTTGAAAAAAATTCAGCAACAAACCTCGGTGGTGCTGTATATTATGTATGCAAATCAATCACCAACTGTACCTTTGAAAGCAACAGCTCAGACAACGAGGGTGGAGCAGTATGGCATCAGAGTGATATTTCAAACTGCAAATTTATAAGCAACCACGCTAAAAACAAGGGTGGTGCAATGATTATGTACGCAAGAAATGACAATGTAAGAGATTGCGTTTTTGAAAATAATTCTTCAAATGATGGTGGCGCAATTTACTTTGACATTGACGGTCACGAAATTAAGGGCTGTACCTTTACAAATAATACAGCAAATGGCAACGGTGGTGCTATTGAATTTCGTGGAGATGAAGGAACTGACTATGTAAAAAACTGCACATTCACTCGTAACACAGCAGGACATGATGGTGGTGCTATTGATACCCACAACCACACAGATGTAAACATTTATGACAGCGCCTTTACCTACAATCATGCTGGCAACAAGGGCGGAGCAATTTTCTTTGGTATAAACAATTCTACCAACCATTCACTTCACACAGTTACTCTCACAAACAATGAAGCAGGCAACAGAGGTGGAGCTATCTATAGTGACTCATCATGGCAGTCAACCGGCTCAGTAAATCTCCACGGTGTAATTATACTCAAGGATAACCACAAGACAAACGGTCAAAAGGATAACTTCTACGGTGACTCAACAAATTGTGGCTTATGGACAAACAAAGCAAAGCTTGAAAAGTGTGGTGACTTTGACAGCAGAAACTCAATCCTTGAATAATACCATATCAAATTAAACCTTTAAAACTAACTTATAAAATAACAGACCTCCTATGATACCCTCATAAAAGTTATCATAGGAGGTTTTCTATTAGTTTGCCCAGAATGGGCAGTAACTTGGTGGTGAAAGTCCACTACAGGCTTGGCAGTAGGAACTGTTAGCAGAGGGCAAGTGCGTCCATCGTGAGGTGGAGTATGAAGTAAGCCTAAAGCAAACTCTCGGTCTGACGAACAGAAATCACATATAAGGCATATGCAGAGCGGACGAGCTTGCTAAACAAAGCAAAGTCCAATACTGCCCGAACTCTGCGGTGTAAATGTGGCGGATATATGAGAGGAAGGTTACTGTTCTTAACTGGGGAGGTCTTGCAAGGGGGGCGAAGGCACGGAAATCAATTTTCAAAATTTATGCTGTTAAGTATCATATTTTTGACATTTTTTGTAGTTCCAACACATTTATGCGACTTGATAGCGAATAAAAATAATCAAAAACCCTCCTATTTAACAAAAGGCAATTAATTTAATCAGCAAAATTGATTTCCGTGAATTTACGCAAATTTTAATTCTGTATATTTGAGCTGCAATTACAAATCCTGAATATTAAAAAACTAATATAAATAACTTAAAACGAGAAAATTGTGTCAAATTTTGTGATTTTAAAAAAATTCAAAAAAATTTTGAAAAAACTATTGACAAATTACTCGTTTTGTTTTATAATTAACCTTGTTGATTTGAGGTCAACAAACAAACGGCGGAATAGCTCAGCTGGCTAGAGCACTCGGTTCATACCCGAGGTGTCGTAGGTTCAAGTCCTATTTCCGCTACCATATCTGGCCCGGTGGTCAAGCGGTTAAGACACCGCCCTTTCACGGCGGTAACACGAGTTCGATTCTCGTCCGGGTCACCAAACATTTGCCGGTGTGGTGGAATAGGCAGACACAAGGGACTTAAAATCCCTCGGACTAATACTCCGTACCGGTTCAAGTCCGGTCACCGGCACCAACTCCTTTAGGTTTTACCTAAAGGAGTTTTTGTCATCTATTATATTCCAATAAACCGCATTACCCTTGATTTTTTTTAAATATGATGTATAATAGAATTGTCATTTTATATGAAAATTATGGAGGTACGAAATGAAAGACACTATAAAAAGATATATGCCTTATGCAATCATAACCTTTTTAATATATATAATAATTCCTCTGGTGTTCAGCAATGAGGCACTTGCAAAATTTGCAGGTGTGGAGCTTTACTTCATCTTCCCTATTACCGCAATAGTCGGTGCGGCTATCTACGGTGCAAAATATGGTCTTGATTTTTTGTTTTCACTTATTGCTCCAATCTTGTTTTTACCAACAATGTTTTTATTTTGCGGAGGATTTGCCGGACAATATGCTTTGCACAATATTTTATTAATAGTTATATACCTCGTTGCATCAATGTTTGGTTTATTCATCGGTGACATAGCATTTGGTGATGAAAGAAGACAGCGTGAAAAGGCTGAGCAGAAAGAGGCAGAGGAAATGATGCTTGAGGCTAAACGCAGAGATGAAAAATTTCTTCGCAATCAGTCACAGAAAATTCAAAAGAAATCTGATATATCAGCATCAGAATCAGAAATTGACGATATTCTAAACGAATTTAATAAGCATTGATATTTACACCGCAGACAGCACAAATGTTGTCTGCGGTTTTTTTAACTATAATTTACGAATTGATATAAAAATTAAATTAATTATCAGAAAACATATTGACAATTATCAATGTATGACTTATAATACATATAGAAAAATATCAATGTGAGGTGAAGAAATTGAAAACAGACAGCAAATTAATTGCAGATATGTTTAAAGCATTAGGTGACGAAAACAGAATAAAAATTCTGTTGATTTTAAAAAATGGCGAGATATGTGCTTGCAAGCTTCTTGAGGAGTTGAATATTACCCAGCCTACGCTTTCACATCATATGAAGCTTCTTTGTGATGCAGAAATTGTTTGTTGTCGAAAAGAGGGCAAGTGGTCATATTACTCAATCTCTGAAAGAGGAATAGATGTTTTAAAAGAGTTTTTTGACAATATTTTAAAAACAAATACAGAAAGCCAAAAGTCGTGCTGTTAATTTCTAATGCACGACTAAATTTAAAATCAATATATAGATAAATTTAAATATAACTATATATAAAGGGGATTATTATGAGTATATTAAAATCACTATGGGATTTTTTACAAAAACAGGTTTTAGGTCTGAAATGGCTTAATTATTTAATCGGACAACTGTTACAGCTTTTGGGATTAAGAGAAGGCACTATTTTATATAACTCATTAAATTTTTTCATATATGACAGTATCAAAATTTTCTTTTTACTATCTGTTTTGATTTTTATGATTTCTTATATTCAAAGCTATTTTCCTCCGCAAAGAACGAGAAAAATACTTTGTAAAATGAACGGTATTAGTGGCAGATGTATGGGAGCTTTGCTTGGTGTACTTACACCGTTCTGTTCTTGCTCCTCAATTCCGCTATTTATTGGTTTTTCAAGTGCTGGGTTGCCAATAGGTATAACACTTTCATTTCTTATAATGTCGCCAATGGCTGATTTAGGTAGTTTTACAATGCTTATGTCAGAGTTTGGGTGGAAAATTGCGGTAGCCTATCTTGTAACAGGATTTGTTATATCTGTTCTCGGAGGTACTATCATTGAAAAGTTGAAAATGGAAAAATATATTGATGATTTTATTAAGAAAGCAAGATTTATTGAGCTTGAAGATAGGAAGCTCACATTTAATGATAGATTAAAAAATGCAATTAAGGGTGTAATAGATATCATTAAGAGGGTGTGGCTTTATGTATTTATTGGAATTGCTATTGGCTCAATTATTCATAATGTAATACCAGAGGATATTATCCAAAGCCTGCTTGGTGGTGAGCATTGGTATAGCGTACTTCTTGCAAGCATTGTAGGTATTCCAATGTATGCAGATATTTTTGGTGCAATTCCTATTGCTGAGGCACTTCTTGCAAAGGGTGCTGGACTTGGCACAGTAATAAGCTTTATGATGAGTATAACAGCACTTTCACTTCCGTCCATAATAATGCTGAAAAAGGCTATGAAACCAAGACTTTTGGTCACCTTTATTTTAATAGTTGCAGTTGGCATTATTATAATTGGGTATTTATTTAACTTATTTTCATATTTGATAATTTAATTGGAGGTTAATTTTATGCTACTATTTAATTCAAAAAAGAAAGAGTCTGCAAGGAATAAACAATCAGACTGTTGCTGTGAAAATGCTTGTAATACTCTGAATATAACAGCAATATCAGGTAATGTAAAAAGTATTAAGGTGCTTGGCTCAGGGTGTCAGAAATGTCATAAGCAGTTTGAAAATGTCAAAGATGCAATCCGCAGGTTAAACATTGATGTTGATGTTGAGTATATTACTGATATGGAAGAGATTATGATGTATGGCATTATGACTATGCCTGCAATAGTAATTAATGAAAAAATAGTTTCAGCTGGCAGAGTATTGAGGGCAAATGAAATTGAAGATATTTTAGTTCATTTAAAATAATCATTAAAATACACAAAAACAAAAACAAAAAGAACACATATTCAGGGGGGAATTGTGTTCTTTCTGCTTTTGCATATATATTTATAAAAAGGGGATTTTGCAGTTTGAGTTATCTCATTTTACTATGAATTAACAGCGGATTTTGTTGAAAATATAATTGTGGGAATGGGAATATATTGTTGTTGAAATTAATAGTGTTTTTTGAGATTTATTTAAAATGGAATGTGTGGTGCTGTTATTTCTTGTCTGGATAACTCTTACTGTGGCTATATAATACCATACACAATATGACAAAACTTGGACAAATATTTTATTATTCTGAAAAATTCTTCAATATTTTTAAAAATTAAAAAATTCCCTGTTATCCTTAATCGGCAACAGGGAATTTTTTATTTAAAGCATTATTTTTGCTCAGTACTTATTTAAAATACTTTACACCACTTTCAAATATCTGCTGGTCCTTTGCAAATGGTACATTTTTATAAAGATTTTCGCCCTTACGCTCGCTGTGTCCCATTTTTCCGAGTACTCGACCGTCAGGAGAGGTTATACCCTCGATTGCACATACTGAACCATTTACATTATATGCTATATCATCGCTTGGTGTGCCGTTCAAATCTACATACTGTGTTGCAATTTGTCCGTTTTCGGCAAGCTGTTTAACTGTTTCAATATCTGCCATAAATCTTCCCTCACCATGTGATACAGGAATTGCAAATACATCGCCTGCATTTACATTTGCAAACCAAGGTGATTTTACAGATGTTACTCTTGTATATGCCATATGTGAGATATGACGACCAATTGTATTAAATGTAAGTGTTGGGTCTGTAGGCTTAAGCTCTCTGATTTCGCCATATGGTACAAGTCCGAGCTTAATAAGTGCCTGGAAACCGTTACAGATACCAAGCATCAAGCCGTCACGATTTTTAAGCAGTTCATTTACTGCCTCTGCTACTCGTGGGTTGCGGAAGGTTGTGGCAATAAACTTACCTGAACCGTCTGGCTCGTCACCACCTGAGAAACCACCTGGAAGCATTATCATCTGTGAACGGTTGATTATCTCAACCATTTTATCTATTGTTTCCTCTATACCCTTTGAGGTAAGGTTCTTTACGATGAGAAGCTCTGCATTTGCTCCTGCCTTTTCAAAGGCTCTTGCTGTATCAACCTCACAGTTTGTTCCAGGGAATACAGGGATAAATACTGTTGGCTTTGCAGTCTTTATTGCAGGTGCTTTTGTATTTCTTTCTGTATAGAGCTTTGCATCAACTGCCACTTCCGGACATTCTGCCTGTGTTGGGAATACCTTTTCAAGCGGAGCAGTCCACTTATCAATGAGCGTATTGATTTCAACAGCTTTACCGTTGACTGTAATTTTTTCATCATCTGTTACCACACCAAGGTCATAGCTTAATACCTTGCTGTCAAGCTCTGCACCCTCTGCAAGCTCGATTACAAGTGAGCCTGAAAGCGGAGCAAATAATTCATCATTTGTAAGCTTATTTGTAAACTTAAAGCCATAGCCGTTACCAAATGCCGCCTTACAAACGCTTGCAGCCGCACCACCCTCTTTTACAACTGAGGCAGAAAGTATCTTGCCCTCTTCAGCAAGTGCATATACTGCATTGTACATTTCAATAAGCTTGTCCCACTCAGGCATAAGGGTTTCCTTATTCTCAGGAACAGGAACATATATAACCTTTGAACCAACATTTTTAAATTCTGTTGAAATTGTTTTTGAAGCCTTAGTCATTGCAACTGCAAAGCTTACAAGAGTTGGAGGAACATCTATATCTTCAAAAGTACCTGACATACTGTCCTTACCACCGATTGACGGAAGTCCCAGTTTAATCTGAGCCTGTAAAGCACCTAAAAGTGCTGCGGCAGGCTTGCCCCAGCGTGACGGAACATCCTTTAATCTCTCAAAATACTCCTGGAAGGTAAGTCTTGCAGTCATAGGATTTGCACCTATAGCAAGAAGCTTTGAAAGCGACTCAACTACAGCGTATGCAGAACCATGGAATGGACTCCACCTTGAAACGCCAGGAATGTAACCATAGCTCATTGCTGTTGCATCGTCAGTTTCGCCCTTTTCGAGCGGAATTTTGGCTGCCATAGCTTCCTGAGGAGTGAGCTGATTTTTACCGCCAAACGGCATAATTACTGTAGCCGCACCGATAGATGCATCAAAACGCTCAGCAAGTCCGATTTGAGAGCATACCTCAAGGCGTGCAAGGTTTTCTGTGAGTGCCTCATCAGCAGGAAGATTTCTGAGAACCTCAGGACACTGCTTACGATAACATTCTTCAGCCTTTGGAGCTGTGATAAATGCCTCTGCAACCTGAGTTACACCATTTGTATTTAAAAATTCTCTGCTTAAGTCAACAATCTTATCGCCACGCCAGTTCATTGTAAGACGAGGACTTTCTGTTACTACTGCAACTGCTGTTGCCTCAAGATTTTCCTTTTCAGCCTCAGCAATAAATTTATCTACATCATTCTTATCAAGTACAACTGCCATTCTTTCCTGACTTTCAGAAATTGCAAGCTCTGTACCGTCAAGTCCGTCATATTTCTTTGTAACCTTATCAAGCTCAACTGTAAGACCGTCTGCAAGCTCACCAATAGCAACGCATACACCGCCTGCACCAAAGTCATTACATCTCTTAATCAGCTTAGCAACATCAGGATTTCTGAATAAACGCTGAATTTTACGCTCTGTTGGAGGATTACCCTTCTGAACCTCAGCACCACAGGTTTCAATAGAACTTTCTGTATGTGCCTTTGAAGAACCAGTTGCACCGCCACAGCCGTCACGACCTGTACGACCGCCAAGGAGAACGATTACATCATCAGGCATAGGAACCTCACGAATTACATTTTCCTTTGGAGAAGCACCGATAACTGCACCAATCTCCATTCTTTTAGCAACATAGCCCTTGTCATAAAGCTCTGTAACCTGACCTGTAGCAAGACCAATCTGATTACCATAGGAGCTGTAGCCCTGAGCCGCACCTGTTGTAATTTTTCTTGAAGGAAGCTTACCATGCATAGTATCCTTAAATGGAATTGTAGGGTCACCTGAGCCAGTTACACGCATAGCCTGATATACATATGAACGACCTGAAAGCGGATCACGAATTGCACCACCAAGGCAGGTTGCCGCACCACCGAAAGGTTCAATTTCAGTTGGGTGATTATGGGTTTCGTTTTTAAACTGAACAAGCCACTGCTCTGTTTTTCCGTCAATAGTTACAGGTACCTGAATTGAGCAGGCATTGATTTCTTCACTTTCATCAAGGTCAGGAATCATACCTTTTTTCTTTAATGATTTTGTGCCGATAAGAGCCATATCCATAAGAGATACAATTCTGTTGGTATCTTTTCCATAAACCTCATCACGCACACTGTAGTATTCAGCAAGAGCATCTTCAATAACCTTGCCGAGAGTGGCTTTTTCGATTTCAACCTTATCAAGACGAGTTAAAAATGTGGTATGTCTGCAATGGTCAGACCAGTAAGTATCAATTACACGAAGCTCAGTAACACTTGGGTCACGATTTTCAGTATCTCTGAAATAGTCACGACAGAACTTTAAATCGGAAAGAGTCATAGCAAATCCCATTGAACCGTAAAATTCAGACATTTCATCATCATTCCACTTAATGAAGCCCTCAACACGCTTAACATCCTCAGGAACAGGAATTTCCATATCAAGAGTTTCAGGCTTTTCAAGGGAAGCAAGACGGCTTTCAACAGGGTTGATAAGATATTCCTGAACCTTTACAAGCTCTTCATCAGTAATATCGCCTTTCAAAGCGATAACTCTTGCGGTAAGAACCTTACAGCGTTCACCCTGAGTTAAAAGCTGAACGCACTGTTCAGCAGAGTCGCCACGCTGGTCATACTGACCAGGAAGATATTCCATAGCAAAAACCTTCCAGCCATCCTCAACAGGCAAGACTTCTTCATAGATAACATCTGCATTTGGTTCAGAGAGAACAATACCCTTAGCCATATCATATTCATTACGGCTAAGTCCCTCAATATCATAACGAACGATATAACGCAAATCTGTAACGGATTTCATACCGAGATTATGGCGAATATCCCATAAGGTTTGTTTAGCAAGAACATTAAATCCGTCACGCTTTTCAACAAAAATTCTGATTACATCTGACATAAATTATCGGCCTCCCGATTAAATCTAATTAAATATAATGATACCACGAACTTTGATTATTTTATTTCATTTAAGGCATTATACTGCTTTTTAAATGATTTTTTGAGTAAAAAATCATAATGAAAATTATTACAAGTTTAATTTAAATTTGTAATAAAAATTAAAAACTTGACATTTTTGTAATAATAAATATAATTATAGAAGAAAAATAAAACGAAAGGCAGAATTTAAGATGAAAAGAATAATATCAGCAATATTGACAGTATCCTTTTGTATAATGTGCATACCACAGGTATCAGCGACATCTTCAAAAAAGGGAGATGTTGACCTTGACGGAAAAATCAGTATAAATGATGTAACTGCAATACAGCAGTATCTTGTTGGACTATCCTCATTTAATGCAGAGCAAAATGGGGCGGCAGATGTAAATTCAGATTCAAAGATAGATATAACCGATGTATCAGAAATTCAGAAATACATATCAAAGCTGCAGAATGTAATCGAGCCGATACAGCCGACTACACAGGCACCGACACAAAAACCAACTCAGGCACCAACGCAAAAGCCAACACAAGCACCTACACAAAAACCAACCGAGCCACCAAAGCCAAAGGCATTGCTTTCAGCCTCAAGCGGAGCAGACAGTTCATATAAAAATGTAAAGTATAGTCTTACAAATGCGGAAAGGACAGAGCTTGAAAGAATAGTAACAGGCGAGTTTGGAACAGATTACATAGGCTCCTGTTTAATAGCACAATGCATAAGAGATGCCCTTGTATATGGCAAATGCAGTTCACCAATGTCAATACGCAGGGAATTTGGCTATGCAGGCTACAACACGAATGTAACAGCGAATGCAAGAAATGCGGTAAAATTCATATTTGATGAGGGCGGAATGGCAGTACAGCACAGAATACTTGTAATGTACAATCCGACATATTGTTATTCATCATGGCACGAGTCACAGCATTTTATAGTAGCATATGGCGGAGTAAGATTTTTTGATTACTGGAGCTAAATAAAAAAATATCAGCGGATTTATCAATTTTACGATAAATCCGCTGTTTTGAGTGATATAAAATTTTCCTGATAAAAAATTAATCTTCAGTTACCTCAGAATTATTATCCTTTGAATCAGACATAAGAGATTCCTCAAGACCGCCTTCGAGTACTTCATTTTCATCAGAATCCTGAGTATCAGCTTCATCATCTGAAACCTCATCAGCAAGCTCAAAACCGCTGACAAATGTATAAGGAATACCGTAACCCAAAGCAACACCAGCAAGAGAAACAATCAGATTGACATTACCTGTTGAGGTAGCAGCAAAGGAGTTATGTAAAGGCATACCTGAGGCAAGAGAAGCGATAATGATATAAAGAGAAGGAATAACCATAATAATTAAAGTAGTGATAGAAAAACGGAAGCAGGCCTTGCCGTCCCCCACTCTTGTTGCGTAGAAAAGGATAAGACCAAATACAACATATAATAATGAAGTAATAATTGAGCCTACAGTAAGACCAAGAGTCTGAGTGAACTGAGAGAAAAAGTAAGCACAAATAATAGTAGCAATAACAAGGAAAGCTGAAAAGAAGAGATTAATAGAATCTCTGCCGTTATTTTTTTTCATAATAAAATACCTCCATAAGTTTATAACTATTTAATTATAAAACAGCTTACGAAAAATGTCAATGAAATAAGGCATATATTCACAATACTTTCATTTATTACAATATTATTAAGCTCACAAAATAGTATAACAAACTCATACTGATTTGTTAATTGTCGATTGAATTTCTGTTAGTATAATTTAATGCAATAGGTGTAATAATATGTATATCAAATAATCATTAATTAGGTGGTGAGATTTCATTAAGAACATCAAGCATTCTTTTAAAGTTACTAAAATCAATGTTTTTATAATTTGCAATAACATACTTTGAAAATTCGTTCTTTCCGTAATAATTATTTATATCGTAATTAGATTCGCGTGAAAAAGATTTATTATTAATTTTGTGGTTAAGAGTATCTAACTCAAATAAATCTTCTATTTCACATTCTTTTTTTTCACCAATTATTGGATTAGTAACTATAAATAGGTTCTTATTATCAATCGAAGTAAATAAATTGTTTTTCAAACATTCCTTTTGTTTTATACCTACATAATCAGTAAATTTCTTTAAAGGTTTATCTTTGGCATTTAGTTCATTGTCAAATAAAAAAATAATCGGCTTTGATATTTCTTGTGCGAATTTTGAGCTGAAATATGTTTTATAATCAGGCGAATTATTATTAGTTTTCTCAGAAAAATAATTGTATAAGTTTTTCATTGCATCTGCACCATCTCGACTAATTCCGTATAGATAACATATTACTTTGGAACGAGAAAAAAACGATATTTTGAAATCAAAATTACCATTATCTTTTTTACTTATTAAGTTAGGATAAGAAAGATATAAATTTTTAAGTGCAGCCTTAATGTATAATATATCTGTTTTTCCTTCTGTTATTATTATGGGTTTATTTGTTGCAATAAAGTTTTTGTAAAATAAAAATTTTCTGTACTCTTCTTCTCTGCTACTTAGGCATCGAAAGTTATGTTCATATTTTTTATTTGTAGTGGATTTATACATTCTTTTATTTTGATTTTTTTCAATTTGATTAATATATGCAAATCTACCATTTAACTGATTAATAGTACCCTTTTTATTATTAATAGTAAAAGAATTGTTTTTGTAAAGGCTATAAGCCATTGCCTTGGTTGTCTTATAATATTCTCTATTAATATTAGGCTTTTCGTTTACAACCAAGCCAGTAACAGTTTGCCTCGAATATTTATATTGTAGTCGTGTTTTTTTCTCATTGATTGAGAAACCTGATTTATTAATTTCTATGTTTATTTTAGCATAAAAATTATCATAATTTTCAATAAAATGTTTATCATTTGTTGAAAAGGTTAAATCATCAGCATACCTCGTATAATCCAAACGAAATGCTTTTGCAATATTGAGTAAACGATAATCTAATATTTGACAAATTAGATTTGTAATGATTGGAGAAGTTGGAGCTCCTTGTGGTAAAACTCCTTTATAGCAAGTTAGTTGTGCTAAAATAATAGCAACTTCATGAGGTAATTTGAAATACTTATTTTTTTCAAAATAACCACAAACTCGACCAAAATGAAAAGAATCAAAAAAATTATTTAGATCTATATTAAGAATATATTTTTTCTTTGTATGTATGGATGCATTAGTGACAATAGATTTTTTTTTAGTAAAGCCATGTGATATGTTAGGATTGGTATTCTCAATACGCCAAACTTTTTCTTGAATTTTATATAAAATCGTAGCTAATTTTTTTTGGAGATTCTTTAAATCATCATTAGGTGCACATATAATTCTTTCTCCACCACTTTTTTTAGGAATACTAAAGGAATGATAACAATTATTGATCTCCTTTATATATAATAAATTAGTTAATGCTTTTCGTGAAATTCCAAGGAATAACGCTAAATCATTTCTATTTTTTATTTCGCTTATATCCATTTTTAATTACCTCAAAAGCGTGTGGCAACTCATTAGGCTGATAAAATAAATCGTTAATGTACGAATAGATATTAGACGGACAGCATTTGTTTCCACCGTTTTAGTCAACGCTTGCGATACACAAGCACAAAATCTTGCCACACGCTAATTTTATTATAAAACAAAAATACATACAAAGCAATAGTTTTTATATGTGATTTTTAAGATAGTAAATACACAATCCTTTAATATTGTTTTTACAAATTTACTATACATCTATTGTAAACCTACACTAAGAAAAATTTATAAAAATGTATCTTTTTTTGTAGTCCAATTCCAAGTACAAAATCCTTGAAAAGTGGCTTATACAATCCACTTTTGAGGATTTTTTCTTTATGTTCACCCCTATGGAGTGTGGTTTACATAGTCCCATAGTAGTGG
>JAKSRB010000037.1 GCA_024403825.1 Ruminococcus sp.
AACTTAACACATATACATTTACATTTCTTCTGCCGAATACTGCACACTCAGCATATGTACTGTAATAACAATCTACTATCGCTGAACCACTCATCAATGCTCCGCCTGTATCTATGGCTGTTGCATAACCATATACAAAGCTTCCGTCTGTTGACTCAATATATAATCTTGAACCATAAGGAATTATATTTGGATTTACCGCAACTCCTCCATAACAAGCAAGATTTCCTGTTGCTGTCAATGAGCCTGCCGGAGCTGTATAGGCTGTTCCTGAGCCTGTCAGAACTCTGCTGTAGGCTACTGTATTTCCGCTTGAATCTGTAAATGTTCCTGCAACACTTCCTGATATACCCTTACTTCCTATAAGTGTAACCTCATTGACAGGTTCTTTTACGGTTTCTCTGTCTATAACCTCTTCACCAACCTTTTCATCATCTATATATTTTACTCTTTTGGTGAGCTTCTCTTCTCCGTTTACTCCCTTGGTTTTAAGCTTGCTTTCTCCTACCTCAAGCTCGTCAGTTGACTCTGTCTTGCTTTCGTGCGCAATCTCTACAATCTCGCTTTCTTCGGCATATCTTACTCTGTTTATCTCTATTTCAATTCCGTCCCATATTTCGGTTTCTTCGTCATAGCTCAATATATCTTCTTTACCGCACTTGATATTCATATATTTCAATGTTTCTGCGACATTTCCGCTCGGTACTATCGCTTTAACTGTCTTTCCGTCAGCCTTTACGCTTACTTCCTTGCCCTCTACCAGCTTTACTGTCATATCCTTTGTTATTTCAGTTTCACCTGATGGAATTACAGTATGCTTATCTGTAAGCTTCAAACCGGATTTTTCTATCGCATCTTTTACTGTACCCTTTGCAATCTGAATGTTTATTCTTTTGCCCTGATTAACTATGGTTACTGTTTTAGCTTTGATAACATCAACGCTCAATTTAAAATCCTTTGTGCTGGAAACAATAACATCACCATTTATCATTTCAGTTTCGGTAGTATTATTTTCTATGTACCTGACCTTATCATTTTTAATTTCATCTGTATTAACTGTTGTTGCAACAGCAGTTATTGCAGAACCAAAAGCCATTGTAAGAGCAAGTACAGCGGATAAAACACTGCTTGTAATTTTCAGCTTCATATATTTTGAACTCCTTTAAACTTTCAAATTTTCATATACCTTATTGCATATTATTACAAAAAAATTGTTCTTCCTCGTCATTGAGAGCATTATAAAAGATTCTATTCGTTATGTCAACCAAAAAACATATATACTTTTTGTGCAACTCTCACAAAGATAATTAAATATTAATTCTTACAAAACTGTTACATTGCGTTTTTATCACCATATTTAAAAAATATGTGTACAAGTTGCAAAAATCTTATTAACCCCCTTTTGTATGTATATTTAGAACGCTTTATTTACTCTTATTTACATAATAACCTGTTTATAGAAAAAACAATGTCAAATAGTGGGGTGTAAAAATAATTTGATAAAAAAATAAAATCTGCTGACAATTCTATAAAAATCATCAGCAGATTTTATTCTGTTAAAAAAGCCGACTAAATAATAAATACTACTTAGTCGGTTAAATAATAAATAAGATTGTTTAGTAACCTAAATTAGCAAAATATGTTTGATTAGCGTTCTTAATAGATTGAAATTTACTTTCAATTTTATTCAAATATTCAAAATTATTTTCAATCAGAGCAGTAGAAAACTCTCTTAGATTTATATATTGCAAATAAATATTATCAAGAAATTCTTTTTGTTCTTTTGAATACTTACTTGACAACATAGCACGATTATCATACTTCATATGTCTGTATAAATAATCCTTATACATCATCATATATTTAAGAGCAAATTCCTTACATTCATCAAGCTTTCCAAGCTTGTACCAGATATAAACAAGGTCAAAATGATTAAGCAAATAAAATGTTTTCTTATTTCCGTATTGCATTATAACAACAGGCTTATTGTGCGACATAAACTCACAGTATTTAGTAAATTTTCTGATATAATCCTCAAGTGAATCAAAAACAAACATTTTATCATAATTGGCAACTAATAAATTATAATATTCTTCAATGATATTATTGGAATCCATAGAGGAAAAGCAAAAATCCAGTTGTTCTTTTTTCATTAAAATACTAAGTCTGTATCCTGATAATGGTAAAATATCTTCATCCAGATTAAAAAAGTCAGGCAACACCTGTACAATGACATCTAAAAAACCCAAATTTTCCTTTAAAAAAATTTTTGAAACTATTCCGTTTTGGTACTTAATGAAATAAAACTGATGCCATTTAAAATCCCTTGATAACAAAAAATTCTCAAATTGCTGTTTAAAACAGCAACATAATTCATTATCCATAAATTTCCCTCAATAAATACTCAATATAATGTAATATTATATAAATTACATTTACACTCAAAAAACAAGGTTAAAATTTACAACTATACAATAATATTTTATCCAAAACAGCAGAAATGTCAATACCTTTTATAAAATTACCAAATTTTATTATCAAGAGTTGATTTAATGATATTACTGAAAAACAAATTAATAATTTTAAAAAAAATCAAAAAAGGTATTGACAAAAGGGAGATAATGTACTATAATATAGAAGCTGTCGAAAGTGATAGCAAAATAAAATCGAGGTGTAACTCAGTTTGGTAGAGTGCTTGGTTTGGGACCAAGATGCCGCAGGTTCAAGTCCTGTCACCTCGACCATAGGTCGGTCAGAAATGACCGACCTTTTTGTTTGCCAGAAAACAGCTTAGTAATAGTAAAACCCTGCCTTTTAGATGTATTTTTGAAAGGCAGGGTTTTCCTGTATTGGCTATATGGATACTGTATTACTTTATTTTTAAAATCACACATAAGACGGATATAAAGTAGCAAGTATTATGCCACTGCGTTATGGTTGATACTGTCAATTACGCTTTTGATTTTCAACCATACAGACATATCCATGAATACATCTACAATGCTTCCTTTATCGGTAAAAGGAGCTTCCTGAAGTACAGAGAAATCTGTAATCATTCCGTTGTGAAATTGATATAATTGAAAATAGTTTTCTTTTTTAAAAATCTTTTATATACTCCTGTTTTTTGTCCTGATTTTGTCATAGTCACTTTGATATACTATAGTCACAGTCAAGGGAACAAACCAAGACACAAAAATAATAAATAATAATTTTAATTTTAAGGAGTAAATCAAAATGAAAAAGACAGTTAAAACAGTAAAGGCAATCACAGCAATGGCATTAGCAGCAATCGCAATTTCTTCAGTTGGTGTATTTGGAGCGTCAGCCTATACAAACAGCAATCAGACACAGCCAACAAATCAAATCGTATCACAGATTAATGGTAAGTCAGCTCAGGTAAAAATTCCTGCAATAGTTAATGGTGACTACAATTTCTGGTATGTTTATAATGGTGCTCAGGTTAGCGTTAGCGGAAAATATAATTACTCAACACATAATTATGAATTTGCATTCACAGGCAATGCAAAAAGCTCTGGAAATCTTGCAATGACCTATCTTTCAAACGGACAAAAAAAGACTGCTATTATTCCTCTCACAGTTGACAGCAACTTTAATGTAACTGTAGGCAATATCATTTACAAATAATCAGAAAATCAGACTAAAATTTAATTTATGGGTGTGCGAGATAAGTCGCACACCTTTTTTATTGCTCTAATAATTACCTCAATTTATGCAAAAAAATAACTACATCATCCCACTAACAGAATAATGTAGTTATTTAAAGTATCAATTATATATTTATAAAACTATTATTTAAAATTTTTGAAATTCTCAATAATCTCTTCCCTGAGAGCATAGTTTGCAGAAGTAGTATCAGGCTTTTTATCATTTATGCTCTTATCAGAATAAATCATCATATATTTACCATTGTTTGAAATATACGCCTTAACAGGAGCAAGGTCAAGGATAGTAAATGTGCCAACCTCTTTTACTGAATTGATTATTTCTTTTGCTGTTGCATTAAGATTTTTAGTATCGTACTCATACAATTCAATAGTAACAGATTTATTTACAGTAAATTTATAACCAATTTCTGCACCTACTAAGGAATAATCCATTTCAGTCTTGGCAGATGATTCAGCCATATATTTTTTATCAATAAAGTAAGAAATCAAGCCGTCAATATTATCATCATAGTCAACAGTATCTTCATTGACTTCATCCTTAGTGCTTGGGGTTTCGTCACCCTGAGTAGTTTCTTCAACAGATGATGTACCATTAACCTTATCAAGTGCATCAGTATAGCCACAACCAGCACTTACCGCAGCCATACAGCATACAAGCAATAATAATGCAATAATTTTTTTCATATAACGACCGTCCTTTATATCATTAAAAATCGAGTATAATTATATCATACATACAAACATAATTCAAGTATCTTAAAGATAAAGAGTACACATAATCCCCCTTATGACCTCAAATACATAAGGGGGATATATATTATTTAATCAAACTTATTTAATTAAATCCTTACCGCCCATATAAGGTCTTAAAGCCTCTGGAATACGGATAGAACCATCCTCATTGAGATTATTTTCAAGGAAAGCAATGAGCATTCTTGGAGGAGCAACAACTGTATTGTTAAGAGTGTGAGCAAAGTACTTTTTATTACCCTCACCGGAAACTCTGATTTTAAGACGGCGAGCCTGAGCATCACCGAGATTTGAACATGAACCAACCTCAAAGTATTTTTTCTGACGAGGAGACCAAGCCTCAACATCAAGAGAACGGCATTTGAGGTCAGCAAGGTCACCTGAGCAACATTCGAGAGTACGAACAGGAATATCAAGTGAACGGAACAAATCAACAGTATTCTGCCAGAGCTTATCAAACCACATTTTGCTCTCCTCAGGCTTACAAACAACAACCATTTCCTGCTTTTCAAACTGGTGGATTCTATACACGCCACGCTCCTCAATGCCATGAGCACCCTTTTCCTTACGGAAGCAAGGTGAGTAGCTTGTGAGAGTATAAGGAAGCTGTTCCTCCTTATGGATAGTATCAATAAACTTACCAATCATAGAATGTTCGCTTGTACCGATAAGATAGAGGTCCTCGCCCTCAATCTTATACATCATAGACTCCATTTCAGCAAAGCTCATAACACCTGTAACAACATTACTTCTAATCATAAACGGAGGAACACAATAGGTAAATCCTCTGTCAATCATAAAATCTCTTGCGTATGAAATTACCGCACTATGAAGTCTTGCAATATCGCCCATAAGATAATAAAAACCATTACCAGCAACCTTGCGTGCAGAATCAAGGTCAATACCGCTCAGCTTTTCCATAATATCTGTATGGTAAGGAATTTCAAAATCAGGAACTACAGGCTCACCGAACTTTTCAATTTCAACATTCTCAGAATCATCCTTACCGATAGGAACAGATGGGTCAATAATCTGAGGTATCTTCATCATTATCTCGTTTACCTGAGCAGAAAGCTCCTGCTCCTTAGCCTCAAGCTCTGCAAGCTGCTGAGCCTGCTGAGTAACCTGCTTTTTAACCTCTTCAGCCTCATCCTTTTTGCCCTGAGCCATCAAAGCACCGATTTGTTTTGAAATCTTATTTCTGTTTGAGCGGAGGTCATCAGCCTGCTGTTTTGCATTTCTGCTCTGTGCATCAAGCTCAATTACCTGGTCAACCAATGGAAGCTTATTATCCTGAAATTTCTTTTTTATATTTTCCTTTACAGCATCAGGATTTTCTCTTAAAAATTTAATATCAATCATTTTATATTCCCCTTTATAAAAATAGGTTTCCCCTACATTATTATATTATTTCAACTTGTTAGAAAGCTCGGTAAGCTCGTCATCTGAGTAAAACTCAATCTGAAGAACTCCACCATCTTTACCCTTGCTCTTAGTAACAGTAATTTTTCTTCCGAGAGCCTCATTCAAGGCAAGCTCAACCATACTATAGAATGACGGCTTTTTCTCAGGTGGTTCTTCCTGTTTTGGTTCCTTCTGAACAGCCTTGCAAAGCTTTTCGGTCTGTCTTACAGAAAGGTCCTTTAAAACAATTTCCTGTGCAATGGTAAGCATCTGCTCTTCATTTTCAAGAGAAAGCAAAGCTCTTGCATGACCAGCAGAAATTCTTCCGTCCTGTAAAAAAGCGACAATACTTTCAGGAAGCTTTAGCAATCTGAGTGAGTTTGCAACAGCAGGTCTTGACTTTCCAACGCTTTCAGCAACCTCCTCCTGAGTGAAGCCAAAATCGTCCATTAAAGCCTTATATCCTGACGCCTCTTCAAGCGGAGAAAGGTCCTCACGCTGTAGATTTTCAATCAAAGCAAGCTCCATAGCCTCCGAGTCACTAAGCTCTCTTATAATAACAGGAACTTCGTTAATACCAGCCATACGGCAAGCCCTGTATCTTCTCTCGCCTGCAACAATCTGATAGCCACCCAAAGTAAGAGGACGAACAAGCAAGGGCTGTAAAAGTCCATGCTGAGAAATACTTTCAGCAAGCTCGCTCAGAGCCTTTTCATCAAAATCCTTACGAGGCTGAGAGCGGTTAGGTTCAATCTCAGAAATTCTGAGAGTAATACTTGAGTTATTATCTTCGCTGTCGTTCTCGATAAAAATGGCATTAAGCCCCTTACCAAGACCGCCGAGTTTTTTTGCCATTTTAACGCTCCTTTTCTGCAATTTCCTTGGCAAGAGTCAGATAAGCCTGACTGCCCTTGCAGGACTTGTCATAGTAGATAACAGGCATACCAAAGCTTGGAGCTTCTGAAAGTCTGACACCTCTCGGCACAACTGTTCCAAAGACCTTGCGAGGGAAAAACTTTTTAACCTCCTCAACGACCTGCTGAGTAAGATTGAGTCTGCCATCATACATAGTAAGCAAAACACCCTCAAGCTCAATAGAATCGTTATACTGACGCTTAATTCTTCTCACCGTACTCATAAGCTGAGAAAGACCCTCAAGGGCGTAATATTCGCATTGAATAGGTACAAGAAATGTATCAGCAACCGTCAGAGCATTAGTAGTAATAAGACCGAGTGACGGAGGACAATCAATAATAATAAAATCGTAATACTGTTTAATCGGAAGCAAAGCATTTTTAAGCAAAGCCTCACGATGATTTTTCTCAACGATTTCGAGTTCAGCCGCAGCGAGATTGATACTTGACGGCAGAATATGCAGGTTATCATAAGGAGTAGTAATAATACACTGTTCAGCCTTAGCTCCCTCAACCAATATATCATAAGTAGAAAATTTAACTTTACTTTTATCAATAGCGACACCGCTTGTAGCATTACCCTGAGGGTCGGCATCAACAATCAGGGTTTTCTTACCTAAAAAACCAAGACAGGCAGCAAGATTTACGGCAGTAGTTGTTTTACCGACTCCGCCCTTCTGATTTGAAATAGCAATTATCTTAGCCAAAAAATCACCTTATTTTTCAATAACTTAATAATATGTAATACTTAATAAGTATAACATAAACAGCCCTGATTTTAAAGTAGTTTTTAAATTTTTTTACAATATACAAGAAAAATAAGGCTTAAAATGCAAAAAACAGCTTTAAAAATGTTTCACATGAAACATTTTACAATATATTCAATCAAATCTGCATTTTGCTTTGAGTAAAACAATTATACTTTTAAATGTTTCACATGAAACATTTTACAATACATTCAATCAATTCTTCATTTTACTTTGAGCAATACAATCATACTTTCAAATGTTTCACATGAAACATTTGAAATCAAAAAAAGCATAGCGAAAAGCCGTACAGAAATACTGTACGGCTCTCGCAAGGGGTTTAGATAAGGAAATGGGTATGAGTGGATCGAATGCTTTCGCATTCATCTTGTTAGCAAAATTAAGTATGCCACAACATTTAATTTTAGGAGTGGCTATGCAGTTTTATTTTTGTCAGCAGATAACTGTTTTTTCGGAATAGTGATAGTGTATTCAATGTAACTGTCATTATCCAGCTTTTCAGCTTTGGCATCAATACCAGCAAGTCGCATAGTATCTACAGCCTTGTTTATCGTGTTGACAAAAATTCTTACATCTTTTATCACCGCTTTGTTGTTGCCCTTTTTTCGTTCAGCAGGCTTTGGGCAACTGTTTAACATCGTGTTTACAAGCTCGTCAGTTTGCTGTGTGTTCAGACTTTCAGAAATAATTTTCGATAATACCTCACGCCTGAGCTTTTCGTTTGAAATTCTGATTAATGCCCTTGCGTGTCTTTCACTAAGACCTGCATTATCTATCCATTCCTGTTCTTCATATGTAAGCTTCAAAAGCCTCAGCTTATTAGCAATAGCTGATTGAGTTTTGCCAAGCCTTGCGGCAGCCTCTGACTGTGTAAGACCAAATCTTCTGATAAGTCTTGCAATACCTCTTGCCTCCTCAAAGATACCTAAATCACTTCTTTGCAGATTTTCAATTAATGCAAAGGCGGCGGATTCTTTTTCAGAGCAATTAATAATAACGCAAGGTACTTTTTTCAGTCCTGCCAGTACAGCAGCACGCAATCGTCTTTCACCGCAGACAATTTCATATTCAAAGGAGCTTACCTTGCGAACTGTCAGAGGCTGAAGGATACCGCTTTCAGCAATGGATTCAGAAAGGTAATGTAATTCCTCTTCATTAAAATGCTTTCTTGGCTGAGATTTATTAGGTCTGATTCTGATAACAGAAATTTCAGTTATTTTATTTTCTTTATTCAGAATGAACACATAATCACCTCGAAAACTTGTAAGCACCAGGGGTTGTCCCTGTGTATATATAATAGCATTTACAAGGTAAAAAGTGTGTCGGAGTATGGGTAAAATTTATATAAGTTTTTAAAATATAAAATCATAAAATGCGTTTGATGTCGAAACAGTTTTATAATCATCAGTTAGATTTAATAGCAAAGCTGAAATATTGAAAATCAGGATAAATCTGCAAATCAATATAAAAAGCCCATTTACCGAAAACTAACCATAAATCAAAAATTCACCCAATAAAAAAACAAAGGAACAGCAAAGCTCTGCTGTCCCTCAGATTTTGTATTTAATTTATAACGGATTAGATTTTATCTTGGCTGAAATTCTTGGATACTGTTTAGGAATGAAATTCTTTTTGCCTATTTTTAAAATAGTCCTCTCTCCCCCACCGCAGGGCAAACTAAATTCATAAACATCTTCAATTTTACCGCCAAGTGTTTTTACAGCCTTCAATGAGCGTTCAATTTCTTCATTCATCTCAGGACCTTTCATCGCAATGAAATATCCACCCTTGCGAACATAACCCATACAGTATTCAGAAAGTACATTAAGCTGTGCAACTGCCCTCGAAACAGCAAAATCAAATTTTTCTCTCAACTCAGGCTTGTTTGCTCCGTCCTCTGCTCTGCTGTGGATAATCTCTGCATCAATTCCAATTTCATCAACAACCGTCTGCAAAAACTTCAATCTTTTATTAAGGCTGTCAAGCAAGGACAGCTTAATATCAGGTCTTGCAATTTTCAGTACAATTCCCGGAAAGCCTGCACCTGTTCCAACATCAATTATCTTTGCTCCCTGTCTGACATCAATATAATTATAAAAGGTCAGACTATCGGCAAAATGCTTTACAGCAACACCCTCAGCATCAGTAATTGCCGTAAGATTCATTTTTTCATTCCATTCAACCAGTAATTCAAAATATCTTTCAAACTGATTAAGCTGTGTATCATTCAGCTGAATTTTAAAATCACCTGTAATATTCTTTAAAATTTCCTTAACTGCCATAAATTCAAGCCTGCCTGTTCTGTGCCATATAAATCAGCAATACACTAATATCAGCCGGAGAAACACCAGAAATTCTTGATGCCTGACCAATATTAAGAGGTTTAATTTTGTTAAGCTTTTCCTGAGCCTCAAGCCTGAGTCCCTTAATATTTTTATAATCGAAATCAGCAGGCAAAAGTCTGTTTTCAAGTCGCTTCATCTGCTCAACCTGTTTTAATTGCTTTTGAATATAACCCTCATATTTAACCTCAACTTCAACCTGTTCAAAAATATTTGGGTCAAGGTCAGGTCTGTCCTTATCAATTTCAGCAAGACATTTATAATCAAGCTGAGGTCTTTTTATTAAATCAATGAGATGAACGCCTGAGTTAATCTCAGATGTTTCATGTGAAACAAGTATCTGATTAACCTCCTTGCTCGGAGAAATAACCGTTTTTTCAAGGCGTTTTCTTTCTGCTTTTTTAAGCTCCTGCTTTTCAAGGAATTTATTATATCTTTCCTCGCTGATTAATCCGATTTCATAACCAAGCGGAGTAAGTCTTTCATCAGCATTATCCTGACGCAATACAAGCCTGTATTCACTTCTTGAGGTCATCATTCTGTAAGGCTCATTTGCACCCTTTGTAACAAGGTCATCAACAAGAGTACCAATATAAGAATTAGCCCTTGTAAATACAACCTGTTCCCTGCCGAGTACCTTTAAAGCCGCATTAATACCAGCAACAAGACCCTGAGCGGCAGCCTCCTCATAACCTGAACTGCCATTGAACTGACCAGCACCATAAAGATTAGGAAAATCCTTAAATTCAAGAGTGGCATTCATAGCAAGCGGATCAACGCAATCATATTCAATAGCATAAGCAGGACGCATAATCAGACAATTTTCAAGACCTTTAATCGTTCTGTAAAATTTAAGCTGAACCTCCTCAGGTAATGAAGAGCTCATACCCTGCATATACATTTCTTCAGTATCAAGACCGCAAGGCTCAATAAAAAGCTGATGTCTTGGCTTATCCTTAAAACGCATAATTTTATCTTCAAAGCTTGGACAATAACGAGGACCAACACCCTCAATTTTACCGGCATAAAGCGGTGAACGGTGAATATTTTCAAGAATAATCTGCTTAGTATTTTCATTAGTCCAGCTTATATGGCAATCAATCTTGTTATCGCCAAGGCTCTCAGTTTCATAAGAAAACGGCTGAGGAGGTTCATCACCCTTCTGCACCTCAAGCTCAGAAAAATCAATCGAGCTTCTGAGAACTCTTGCAGGAGTACCGGTTTTAAATCTACGCAGAGGAAGTCCCAAATCTTTAAGACTTCTGCCAAGGAATGTTGCAGGAAAAATTCCGTCAGGACCGCTTTCATAGGAAACCTCACCAACAAAAATTTTACCGCCAAGATATGTACCTGTAGCAATAACAACAGCCTTACACTTAAAAACAGCCAACATTCTTGTAGTAAGCAGATAAGTACCATCATCATCAATTTTAATATCGGTAATTTCAGCCTGACGCAAATCAAGATTTTTCTGCAATTCAATCTTATGCTTCATAACAGAGGAATATTTTCTGCGGTCAATCTGAGCACGCAGTGAATGAACAGCAGGGCCCTTTCCCCTGTTCAACATTCTTGATTGCAAGAAACATTCATCAGCAGTTTTACCCATTTCACCGCCAAGAGCATCAATCTCCCTGACGAGATGACCTTTGGCAGTACCGCCAATAGACGGATTACAAGGGCAGTTACCGACAGCGTCCATATTAATGGTAAAAATAGCAGTTTTACAGCCAAGTCTTGCAGACGCCAAAGCCGCTTCAATACCAGCGTGACCTGCTCCAATTACTGCAACATCATATTCACCTGCATTATAAATCATAAAACTCATCTCACTTAAATAAACTCAAATAATAATTATAAAAACAAAAATATATAAATTCTAAGTTACTTTCCAACGCAGAAATTATGGAATACCCTGTCAACAACCTCATCACTTGTGCTTTCACCAGTAAGCTCAAGCAATTCTGTTATTGCATCTTCAAGAGATACCGTAATAGCATCATATGTCAGCCCGATTTCCATTGCCTGCTTTGCCTCCTGTACAGACTTCAAAGCATTTGCAACAGCAATTCTCTGTCTTTCATTTGATAAAATACCCTCGCTTGGATTTAAATTAGCTGTGCCTGCAATTTTCTCAACCGCTTTAGTAAGCTCTTCCCTACCCTCACCGCTGATAGCAGAAATATAAACAACATAGCTTATTTTACTTTTAATAAATTCAATATCAATATTCTGCTGTAAGTCAGTTTTGTTAATTACAGCAATAGCAGGAACATCCTCCGCTGATTCTATAAGCTCAATGTCATTCTCAGACAACTTTGAATTATTATCAAACACCGCAAGCAGTAATCCGCATTGCTTTAACCTCTGCTTTGCCCTGTCAACTCCGATTTTTTCAACTGTATCGGCAGTATCCCTCAGACCAGCAGTATCGCTCAATCTGAGAATAACATCACCCAAAATTACAGTATCCTCAACAATATCCCTTGTAGTACCAGGAATATCAGTAACTATACTTTTTTCGTAGCCTGATAATAAATTCATAAGGGTACTTTTACCAACATTCGGACGACCTGCAATTACAGTATCAATTCCCTGCTTTACCGCCTGACCGCAATCATAGGTGCTGAGTAAATTACTCAAAACAGTTATAGCATTTTCACAGGTATCAATAATATCAAGGTCAGTTACCTCTGCAATATCCTCCTCAGGGTAATCAGCCCATGCAGAAAGATGAGCCACCTGAGCAAGCAGACTTTCCTTTACACCGTCAATCCTGCGTCTTAACGCACCGTCCTTAACAAAGAGGGCGGCTCTTGCGGCACTTCTGCTCTTAGCACTTATCAAATCAATAACAGCCTCAGCCTCAGTAAGGTCAATTTTACCGTTTAAAAATGCTCTTTTAGTAAACTCGCCAGCCTGAGCAGGAACAGCACCAGCATCAAGAACAGAACGCAAAACCTGTTTAGTAAGATAAACACCGCCATGACAGGAAATTTCAACAACATCCTCGCCTGTATAGCTATGAGGAGCTTTGAACACAAGAGCAACAGCCTCATCAATTTCTTCACCGTCAGAAACAACCTTGCCAAAAGCGGCAGAATACCCCTTCATATCAGCAAGCTTTCTGCCATTAATATTAAAGAAAATTTTATCTGCGACTGTAAAAGCATCGTCACCAGAAATTCTGATAACACCAATACCGCCTTCACCCTGAGCGGTAGCAATAGCCGCAATGGTAGAATTTTTCATACAAATCACCATTTTATTAAAATTATATAATATTTTATTATATATCTAAAATATATAAAACAAAGGACTGCACCATAATATGATACAGCCCAAAATCAAATTTATTTATCAATTCTGCCGTAAAGACCTGTAGTGCCACCCTCGTTCAGTGGTTTTCTGTCAGGATTTACAGTAGGAGCTGTACGCTCGAAACGGTTTGAATTATAAGGGCGTCTGCCACCTCTGCCCTTGTTGTAATTAGGTCTGCGTCTTGACTTAGGGTCAGGACCGATTACAACATGACGATTTGCATTTTCGCCCTCACTCCACGAAACAGCACCATTAATCTTCTGAACAGCAGTATGAATAATTCTTCTTTCATAAGGATTCATAGGCTCAAGGCTTGTTCTTCTGCCAGTTTTAACTGCCTTGAAAGCAAGCTTTCTGCCGAGAATTTCAAGAGTCTTTTCTCTCTTTTCTCTGTAATTGCCAGTATCAATAGTAACCTTAAAGTAAGAATTATCCTTATGATTAGCAACAAGACTTGTAAGATACTGTAAAGAATCGAGAGTATCGCCTCTTCTGCCGATTACAAAACCAACCTCATCACCTGATAAATCAAACTTAACAGCATTTTCAGAATCCTGTCTTTCAATATTGATACTTGAAAGATTCATAGCATTAAGAATATCTCTTAAATATTTTTCAGCAACATCGGCAGGATTTTCGCCATCTGCAAAGCTAACACTTTCAGAAATATCATTCTGAACAATCTCTTCAACAGCAGAGAATGAAGTATTATTACCATCATTTGAAGCAACTACAGAATCAGCACTATTGATATTTTCATAGCTTTCAGCTTCAACTTCTTCAGGCTCATCAACCATAACAACCTCGTCAGGAATATTTATGCTTACCTTAACCTTAGCGGGAGCACCGCCAAATAAACCAAATTTTTTCTTTTCAGCACGCTGAACAACTTCAATTTCAAAATCAACGGTATCATCAGAAATACCAAGCTCTTTTTTAGCATTTTCAAGAGCTTCCTGTTCGGTAGCACCGGTGCCAATAACTTCTTTAATCACAAACTTCACCTAATTCATATGTAATATATAATTCAGACCTGTCCATAAAACAAATGGAGCAGGCTGATAAATTTCTTAAAATAACAATTATTTCTTTTTATTCTTGCTGTTTGCCTTATTTGCCACAGGCGTATCCTTAGGAGCATAAACATAAGGAACCTTAGCCTCATTTTCAAACATAAGAGCGACATGTCTTGCCTCAGAATTAGCAGTAAGCTGAGCGGCACTGAAAATCTTGCTGAGAACAATAGACTGGAACAAATTGATGACAGCAGAAATAATCCAGTAAAAAGCCATAGCACAAGGAACAACATAGGCAATATAAGCAGAGAACAAAGGCAGACCAAAAATCATAACCTTCATACAGCCCTGCTGCTGAGCCATCTGGTTGTTGCTGTTTACCTTCTGCATAATAAGCTGAGAACCAACATTAGACGCAAAACAAAGGATTGGGAAAAGGAAATAAGGAGAAACAACTCCGAAATCACTCGGAACAGCAAGCAAATCAATACCTAAAAATCTAAAGCCTTTATAAAGCTCGCTGATTTTAGCAATATCGTCAACGCCAAAAATATTCTGAATAGCGGTAGTCCCTGAAATATTAGGGAAAATTCTGAGCAGATTAATTTCATCATAATGATACATACCAGTGCTTGCACTATAGCCCGGAATAGTATTCATATAAGCAACTGCATCGCTTACAGAAGCACCGTTGAGGTGCAGAGTATTAGAAAGAGGCCAGCCCACAGCATAGAAAATGCCGAACAAAACGAGCATAGGAACAAACATAGTAAAGCAGCCACCGGTAGGATTAACACCCTCACGGTCGTACATTTTCTGAATTTCCTCTTGAGCAAGCTGTCTGTTGTTAGCATATTTTTCCTGAATTTCTCTTTGTTTTTTGCTCAGCTTAGCAGTCTGAGCCATAGACTTCTGCTGTTTTACAGACATAGGGAACATAACAATCTTGACAATAATAGTAAAAACAATAATAGCAAGACCGAAATCCTTGATAAGGTAGAATGCAGCCCAGAGAATCCAACCGAGCAGACTACCTAAGAAACCGAAGATTTGAACCATCCAATTAACCTCACTTAAAAACTATCGTTGACTATTCTTTTTCTGAGGGACAGGGTCATAACCGCCCTTAGAAAAGGGATTACAGCGTAAAAAACGCCACAAAGTAAGAGCAGTACCTTTAAAAGCACCGAATCTTTCAATAGCCTCAAGCCCATACTGAGAGCAGGTAGGATAATACTTGCAATGAGGAGCTGTATGAGGCGAGATATAAGACTTATAAAATCTGATTAAAGCCAGAAGAAATTTTTTCATAAAAACAGACCTTATTTAATAATACCGGCAGAAACAAGATGTTTACGCATAGCTTTTTCAACAACCTGACTTTTTACAAAAGGAGTTTTACCCCTTGCGACAAAAACAATATCATAACCCGAAGAAATCTCAGGGAACAAATCGAAATAGGCAGCTCTTATAACTCTTCTTGCTCTTGAGCGAGCAACAGCCTTACCTATTTTCTTGCCGGTAGTAATACCAAAACGCAGATTATCAGATTTATAATTTTTAAAGACATAAGTAACCAGAACAGGACTCACAAAGGATTTTCCCTTGTGGTAAATTCTGGAAAAATCCCTGTTATCCTTCAATGTGATATATTTTTTCATAATAACAGATAAATACCACCCAAAGCAGACAAAAACCGCCTAAAAAAGAAAGACCACGCACAAGTGGTCTTCTTTTAAGTCAAACCATATCAATACACACACAGCATCAGCGGAAGAAAAAAACAAACCGCAGATATAAGAGGTATATTAATATACGGACTTAAACTTAATAAGTCAACCTTTTTCTGCCCTTAGCTCTTCTTCTTGCTAAAACTTTCTTACCGTTAGATGTAGCCATTCTCTTTCTGAAGCCATGCTCCTTTTTTCTATGAAGCTTTTTAGGCTGATAAGTTCTCAACATAAATGAAAACCTCCCTTCAAAATATAACCTTGCAATATAGCATTATATCTTATTTTTTCTTTTTAGTCAATTAAAAAAACGAATTTTTTTAATAAAAACATAAAATACGCTGATTTTAATAAAAACAGACTTATCAACATAACCATTATACCATAAAATTACTTTATTTGCAATGATTTTGAGAGTAAATAAATCTGAAATCAGTTCAGAAATTTATTTGTATCA
>JAKSRB010000038.1 GCA_024403825.1 Ruminococcus sp.
ATTATATGAGGTTGCCAAGTCTGGGTGATTGGGATTGTCCTTATATGCTATTTCAACAATTCCAAGTGCCTTGCTATAATACTCTATTGCTTTGTCATACTCTCCTTTATTGATATATACACCTACAAGATTATTATATGCACCTGCCAAGTATGGGTAATTGGGATTGTCCTTATATGCTTTTTCTAAAATTCCAAGTGCCTTGCTTATATACTCTATTGCTTTGTCATAATCGCCCTTATTATTATATGCAAGTCCAAGATTATTATATGTGCTTGCCAAGTCTGGGTGGTTAGACTCTAAAACATCTTCTCTTATCGCTATGCTTTTTTCATAATACTTTATAGCAAGCTCATAGTCTGCAAACGCATTGCAAAGATACCCTACATTATTAAACAAATAACCAGTATTTTCTGTTTTCTCCCCTGACCGCAAAAAGTAATCAGCCATACCCTTTGCCACTTCTATGTATGAATATGCCTTGCCATAATCTTTTTCATAGCATTCATCTATTTCAGCAAACAAATTATCAATATAATTTTCGCAATCATCACTTGTGGGCTTTAGCTCTTCTTCAATAACCTCGGCAATAAGCGGATGTAACGAAACATTACCTGAAACCTCTTTCAGCCAGTTACATTGAATAAGAGTATCTAAAACATCAGTATAGTTATTTTCTTCATTAAATTCATTTAACTCATTCTTAATTTCAGATTCATCAGTTGAATTAAAAAATTCAAGTATTTCAAGAAGTTCCTCATTTTCCACTAATTCAGAAGTGTCAGTTTCTTGCACACTTTGTAAGAATTGTTTAATATCAGAATATTCAAAAATCTTAGAAATCATATTATTAAATTCTCTAAAATTCATACCGCTGACAGGCAACAGGCAAGCATTTTTCATTACATACCTTTCCATATCGTTCAGACCTGCTAAATTAAACAGGCTTTTAATATGCTCAAACGGTATCGCAATTTTACCTCTATGTAGTACCTTATTGTTTAAATTGCCAATTCTGTCATTATTGCTCTTTATTTCCTCAATATAATCATCAAGGTTCTTTTTGTTTCTTTGGCTCCATCTGCTTATCATTCCAGCCACAAGCACAACTACCAGAGTATGATTATTTACAGTTCTTATTAATTCACGCACCTTGCTTTCATCTTCATTCTTAGCAATAGACAAAAACACCTTGCATAAATCATCTTCACTAAGCTGAGGAATATCAACATAATTATATTCATCTGATTTAGTTCGTGTTGTAAATACAAAATCACAGTTTGCTATATCAGCTAAGCTTTGAATAACTTCATTATCATCCTCAAAGTTTTTAGGATTATAGTTATCTACAATTATCAGCTTTTTTTCATCACTACTCAAAAGCCTGATTATTCGGTGGTATTTGACATCAATGCTCCTGTCCTCACTATCACCATCATAGGATATTTTGGCAATAGTATCTTTTAGGCTTTCATTGTTTTCATTTGTCACAATCTGCATTATGCTGTAGCTGCCTTTGTACTCCATTGCATATTCTCTTGCGGTTTCAGACTTTCCAAGACCTGCAACCTCACTCCACAGGAATACAAGGTTATTATCAGCTAATTTACCTGCAATTTCATTTGTAATAGTTGGTCTGCATATGTATCTGTCAGAATTACTGCCCTTATATGCCGTAGGCTTAATATCTCCAGTACGGATTAATTGTTGGGTTACTGGAATTTTAGCATATATTTTTGCTGTTTGTTCTTTTAACTCAGCTATATTCGCATTGGTTATTTCAAATTGCTCGCTCATTGTATTTTTTATATTAGTATATACCCATTTAAATGTATCAGGCATACTATCCTTAATATAATCTGCAAAAAAATTAAGCACACAATCAAAGTATATTCTCAAATTTTCATCTGGAGATACTTCTTTAGATAATAAGTCAAGCAAGCGTTCCTTTTCAGCTTTCCTATCTTCACAATCCAGATATAATTTTATAAATTCATCTTTGTGTTCCTTAACAAATTCATTAACACCAGTAAAGTAAAACCGTTCTGCAAATTCTATACCTTGCATTTCGTCTTTATAATAATCATAACTAAATTTCTTAAATTCCCTCAAAAGCTTTTCGTTATTTTTAAGCTTTTCATAAAGTTTGTTTCCTTTATCTTTAATATAACCTTTTGCTGTACTTAGAGCATTGTCCTTAATTTCTCTCCAAATAAAATCCAAAAGAAATCCAACTAAAGTTGTCAATACTACTACTGGTTCCATAAATCCCACCACCTATCAAAGAATTACACCTAATTATATCACAAACAGACAAAACATTCAATAATATAACTATATTTTTAACCATTACCCCTTAAAATTTTATGATTTGTTGCAGAAAATCTCTGCCGACACTTTTCGGAGTATCATAAGCCAACGCAGAAATATCTGTAGAACGGATTTCAGCCTGCAAAACCTCCGAAAAATCATTATCCGCCCTCAATGCCTTGCCAACTGAGGTTATCAGCGGAAGTCTGCAAGCCCTTAGCATTTTTGCACCCTCCTGATTAAACCCCAGCACCCTTACATAATTAATCGGCTTTTTCTGCAATTCCTCTGTAATGCCAAGCAACGCATATGCCATTATCCTGCTAAGTCTTGAATAGGTATATCGCTTGGTTTTCACCTGCATAATTATTTCTGATAGCGAGTTACAGCATTTTACCGCATTTATTATACGGTTTTCAAGCCCCTCCCCCATCTCAGGGAGCTTTGCAAGCTCCTCTGCCGACATAGTTCTGAGCCTGTACATTACTATGCTTTCAAGCCGTTCAGCAAAGGTTATCTCCTCAGGTACGCTCGGCAAAAGCCCTGTTACATCCTGATTATCCCTAAGCATTTTTCTGATCAATGATGCTGAGGCTATATTCTCAGAAATTTCACAGCTATTATGCTCAACGCCCTTTCTTGCTATTGGTACAGGTTTTATTTGTGAACCCTTTAATGCTCTGATATATTCCACAGCAAGTATATTATTTGGACTTTTCAGAACCTCTGCCACATCTGCCCCAAAAATCGCATTTACCGCTTTTTCCAAAGCCTTTGGATAATAACTCCCCTTTTGCATTTCTGCTTTGATTATTCCATTAACCTCAGCATTATATATCGCCTCTGACGCAAGCCTAAGCACTCTTAAATTGTTATCCTCACACCCAAACGCAAGATTTTTAACACATTCAAAGGCTTTTGCAATCTGCACCCCTCCGCTTGCAAAGTGTTGTGCATTTGACACAGCATAAGTCACAGGAAGCTCAACCACCAAATCTGCTCCATTCTCTAATGCCGTTTTTGTGCGAGTAAATTTATCCGTAACTGCTACCTCGCCCCTCTGGGTAAAGCTGCCGCTCATTATCGCAATAATCGGTTCATTTGTTAATTCCTTTGCCCTGTTCACTATATACCTATGACCGTTATGAAACGGATTAAATTCACAAATAATTGCAGTAGCCATAATTCCTCCGGTTTTATCCTCCATAAAAAAATCTGACAAATTTTAAAAAGCACTTGAAAACTGACAAATAAAGGAGTATCATTAATATGTATTATTGGTAACATTATACATTATTTTTATGTTATATTCAATAAATGAAGGGACGAAATTTAAAATGAAAATTCTTGTTATCAACGCAGGCAGTTCATCATTAAAATATCAGTTAATTGATGCCGACAGCGAAACAGTTCTTGCTAAGGGCAACTGCGAAAGAATTGGCACAGACGGTGCTTTTATCGGCTTTAAAGCTCCTGACGGTGAAAAAATTGAGCGTAAAATCCAGATGTTGAATCATACACAGGCTTTTGAGGCTGTAAAGTCTGCTCTTACTGATGCTGAATACGGAGTTGTCAGTGATTTATCTGAGATTTCCGCTGTAGGTCACAGAATTGTGCAGGGCGGTTCATATTTTGATAAATCCGTACTCGTAAATAATGATGTATTAAACAAAATCAAGGAGCTTGCTCCGCTTGCACCATTGCATAACCCTGCCGCTTTACAGGGCATTGAGGCTTGCACAAAGGTATTTGGCACAAAAATCCCACAGGTTACAGTATTTGACACAGCATTTCATCAGACAATGCCTGAAAAGGCTTATATGTATGCCGTACCTTATAAATATTATGAGAAATTCGGTGTAAGAAAATACGGCTTCCATGGAACCTCACACCGCTATGTTACCGACAAAATGGCTGAAATTATGGGCAGAAAAAAAGAAGAATTGAAGCTTATTACCTGCCATATCGGAAACGGCTCTTCAATCAGTGCCATAAAGAATGGTAAAGTAATTGATACCACAATGGGCTTAACTCCACTCGGTGGATTTATGATGGGAACTCGCTCAGGCTCACTCGACCCGTCAGTAGTAACCTTCATAGCAGAAAAAGAGAATATGACCCCTGAAGAGCTTTCAAAAATGCTTAATAAAGAATCAGGCTTACTTGGAGTATCAGGCATATCCTCAGATGACAGAGATGTAACCGCTGCCGAGGCAAATGGCGACAGAAGAGCACACCTTGCACACGAAATGCTCTACTACCAGATAGCAAAATACATTGGCAGCTACTATGTAGCATTAGGCGGATGTGACGGAATAGTATTCACCGCAGGACTTGGCGAAAATCAGCCACAGCTCAGAGAAAAGGTATGTGAATATTTAAAATGCTTTGGTGTAAAGATGGACAAGGAATTTAATGCACAGGCATGGCATGGAATTACAGGCACATTGTCAACACCAGATTCAGCAATAAGAGTAGAGCTTATCGCAACAGACGAAGAAATGGTTATTGCAAGAGATACAAAGGCAATAGTAGAGTTGCTGTAATAATAAAAAAATAATTTAAAGCATAAAAAGCAAGCAGCAGAAAATCTGTTACTTGCTTTTTTCATTTGCACAAATCATAATAAAAACAGGCTGCAAAAAATCCGCATTTTCATCTGGATTCTTTACAGCCATAAAATTATGTTTTAAATAAATCAGTCAAACCTTCAAAGCTTATTCAGCATATGAGAGATTTGGTTCTGAAGTAATAGTGTTGTTGATAATCATTCTGCCATCTTTAATAGCAAATACATTCCAGAAATCACTATTACCCTGATTTACAGGAACATTAAATGTCTTGATAAGTGTACTACCCTGATAAACATTAATCTGTGAATTAGAAGTAGATAAATAACCATATCCTGAATACTTATAAATATAGTAGTAATAAGCACCATCAGCATGAGGAGTTAATGTAATTGTTTCAGGACCGTAACTTGTAACATCATCAACATCAAGGTTACAAACCTCTGTATTTCCATCATAAGCATACTTGTTGTTATAGTAAACATGGAAATGATCTCCATTAGTAAGTGGACCATATACATGTGAATCAACATCGCAAGGATTTTCGCCCCATGTTAAAACAATTCTGTAAGTACCGTCAACTTCTATTGGAGAAATAGTGGCATCCTGAGAATGAGAAAGTCCCAATCCAATGAAAATGTTCTTATAACCTGTGATAAATCCTTCTTTTGAAAGCTCAAGAGTATAGAAACCTGGTCTATATTCAAAGTGATAATAACCATTGCTGTTTGTAGTATTTGTTAATAATACTACACCATTTTTGTTGTTCCAGTTATTTCTCACCTTAATGGTAACATTTCCTACACCCTCAGCGGTAATAGAATTAGATATAATACCATTAACCTCATTAGAGTCAATAGCTGAAATGTACATTAGTAAAGTTGAAGCATTGTAAGTTGTCTGACCAGCTTCAACAATAACAGAAAATCTGATAGTTCTGTAATCACCAGCTGAAATATCAACAATATATTCTCCAGCAGGAATATTTATTGAATAATCACCATCCTGGTTAGTTCTTGCAGTTGCAACAATCTCTCCATTACTATCATAAACTCTGATAAGTGCATTAGCGATTCTTGCATTATCTGCTGCATTCATTACACGACCAGCAATAACGCCGTTGCCTCTTAATACAAAGTTATCGTTACCAGTAATAATTGGATAAGCCTTGTATTTGTCATCACTTGCATCTTCCCAATTATCATCATTGCCATATTTTTCTTTTGCATTTTCTACAGCCTTAGCAACGGTATCACCATTGTAGGTTGCTTCAATTACAAATTTCATTACATTACGGCTGTAATTTGCACCAACACTATTATGATAACCAATAACAGCTTCTGCTGAACGACTATAAATTGCATTAGCAAGCACATTATTTGGTGTTGATGTTTGACAGTCACAACCATAGAACATACATGATTCAGAAAAAATCAGCTTTCCGTCAAGTCCATCTGTAGTATATGAGTCAGTAAAGAATTTTCCAGAAACCCAATAATGATATGCACCATCTGTGCAATATACCTTAGCAACAGACTTTCTTGTTACCAGCTCATATGTATAAGCCTTATTTGTAGTAGTAGTAACATTTTCATTTAAGCAAATAACAGGCTCTTTTTGTGACTTACCAGAAAACTTGTACATACTTCCATGCATCGCAAATACTACAACATCATATGATGTAGAAATATTTTTAATATCTTTTACTGTAACATCAACATCTACAGTTGTATTAAGACCAATGTTATCCCAGTCAGTTTTAAGATCATTATAGAAATCTCTTCTATATGAACTATTCTCGAAGCCATTAAAAACAATAGCTGAATATGAACCACCATTTACTGCAACTGAAGAATTATTTGAATACTCAATAGCAACAGGTTCCGCATTTGAAGAATCAGAGCCTCCTGCAACAGCATTCAAATCATCGTTAGATTCAGCAAATGAGATACCGCCTTCAATACCACAAGAATACTCAAATACGAATAACTTTTCAGTTTCATCATAAGCAACGGTATTTTCTACGATAAGATTCTGCTCTACAAAGCTATTCAATAAAGCTCCAACTGCTACAATCTTGTCAGCCTCAGATTTATCATTGAAATCATCACTTGACATTAAATCAGATATAGCAAAATCAACCTTATCTATATTTTCCCATTCTTCATCAGTCAAAGGAGCATAGAAGCCAATAGAAACAGCATTACTAATACATTCGCCAGCTACAACAAAGTAATTCATTTTAATAACCTGATTGCTTGCAAGCTCTGTCTGTAAAGTATAGATGCCATCATTAGCAGTTTCGTCACCATTTTCGCCGTTATCGTTCATAGTGCCAATTTCATTTTTGTAAGTATCAATTACTGTAACATCATATTCACTCATATCAATATTAGAGAATATCTCAGCAGTAAATGTTACAGTACTTGAAGAATTAATCTCAATAGAATCTGTATCAGCATTAAAACTATATATTTCAATATCTGGGTTATTCTCATCAAGATCAGTTACAGGGTCTTGTGGTGTAGGAGTAATCTCAGGTGCCTCAACATCATATTTTACAACTGCGTTCAAAGTAAGGTCATCATTACCAACCTTTACAGTTGTTTCAGTATTAATTGTCTGAGATAAAAGCTCTGAAGCATTTGCTACAGGGACATAAATTGCCATACCTCCAACAAGTGACAAGCAAAGAGCCACAGCAATAAACTGCTTTGACTTACCCTTTTTAACCATAACCAAAACAACTACAGCAGATGCAAAAATAATTAATAATAAAAGTGCAACACCACTATGCTGACCTGTTTTTACAGAAGTATTTTCAACCTTGCTTGTTGGTGCAGTAGTTGCTTTTGAAATAGTAGCGTTTGTGTTAGCGGTTGTAGCACCTGCAACCGTTGTATTCTGAACAGTTGTTTCAGGCATTTCAGTAGTTGGCTCAACTGTGGTTGGCTCAACTGTGATTGGCTCAACTATGGTTGGCTCAACTGTAGTTGGCTCAACTGTGGTTGGCTCAACTGTGGTTGGCTCAACTGTGGTTGGCTGAAGCTCAGGAGCATAAATAACTTCAAGAGTTACTGTTTCTCCCACCGCAAGTTTATCGATAGTTTTAGTATTACTATACTCATCAGCCAATACATATCCCTCAGGAAGTATAGAATCCAGAGAAACATTAACTAAATTAAAGCTTCCATTATTGGTAACCGACAAAATTGCAGAAATATTCTCTTCAACAGAATACTCAGTTTTATCTGTTGTAAAAGAAACTTCAACACCATTATTGCTGGTTGTTGCTGCAAAAGACGGAATAATTGAAGCACTAAGCATAGCAGCTGTAACTAATACTGCCGATACTAATTTTTTGCAAAATCCCATTTTTAATCTCCTCTACAATAAAATAAATTTATAAAAACTGCCCTCCCTTCAATTATAATAAACATAGAATATAAATTATATAATAAAAGAATAGCTTATTCTTGAAATATACATATGAAAATCTCACAAACAAGCTATTACCTTTACATATCAACTATAAATTAAATCAATTTAATCCTTCTGAAAAAATCGCATAATCAAAACTGTAACCTGAAAAAAATGTTATAGTAAAAGCATTACACGAAAAATCATAGTTTGATATTGTTTTTTTACTTTTATAATCTTCAAGACAATCCGTAATTTTTTGAATAACAATATCATAATTATCCTTAGAAACAATGCCTGATTCATCAACATAAGAGGAAATTTCTGAAAAAATGTTTTTACATATTTCCTCTTCCATAATTTGGTACTGCTCATCATCTTGAATCTCAATATAAAAATCAATGCATTGAACATTACTATTCAAATCACCTGATTTTGCAAAATACTTTCTGTTTTCAACCTTATCGGATTGCAAAACAATAGAAAATGAATATAATCCATCTTTCTCGATATTCATAACACCTAATCTATTACCATTTTCATCAACAAGAATAACATCCTCTGTTACAATATCGGAAGATGAAAATTTTGCAAAAAAAGTTACATTAGCTGGTGTATTCACACCAATACTATCAATATCAGAATACAAAGAAAAATCCACTTTTTTATCCCCGGCTACAGTTGTAGTAAATTCAGATTCCACATTACTATGCAGTTCATCATTTGTTCCTGCACAACCTGACAATAATATAATACAAAAAGCAAACATCAACATAGATAATAGTTTTTTCATTTACATTACCCCTTCATTATAAATTATTATAATATAAATACTTTTCTTTTTTCTTTTATCGTCAATATAATATTTTACTATAATAACACAATAATATAAAGATAATTCTGTTATAAATACTATTACACTTCAATTTTATCAAGCAATTCTCCAACCTTATTATGATAAACCAGCTTTGCCATACTGTCCATTGAAGTTTCATCCCTGTTTATCAGCACAATGTTATTTCCTCGGAAATATCTTACAAAGCCTGCCGCTGGATATACAGTCAGGCTCGTTCCTGCTATAATCAGGGTATCTGCATTACTTATTACATTCAACGCTCCATTTACGGTTTTATCGTCAAGCCCCTCTTCATATAAAACAACATCAGGCTTTATTATACCGCCACATTCACACATAGGAATATCCGTACTTTGCTTTATGTATTCCGCTGTATAAAATTTATGACATTTTAAGCAATAATTTCTGAGTACACTTCCATGAAGCTCATATACTACCTTACTCCCTGCCGCCTGGTGCAGTCCGTCAATATTCTGAGTTACAACAGCACTAAGCTTTCCAGCCTTTTCAAGCTCAGCAAGCTTAATATGTGCCTTGTTTGGCTTTTTATCAAGGCAAAGCATTTTATCACGATAAAAACGATAAAATTCCTTAGTTTTTGCCCTGAAAAAGGAGTGACTTAAAATCTGCTCAGGCGGATAATCATATTTCTGATTATACAAACCGTCAACACTTCGGAAATCAGGTATTCCGCTTTCGGTCGAAACTCCTGCACCTCCGAAAAATACAATTTTTCTGCTGTTATCAATTACCCTCTGTAAATCCTCAACAGTGCTCATCTGATAGCGTCCTTCATAGATTTAACATATTCGCAAACAGGCTCAAGACTATCTCTGCCATATTTACCGACAATTTTAACGATTGCAGAACCAACGATTACACCATCTGCATACTCAGCCATTTTTTTAGCCTGCTCAGGTGTAGAAATTCCAAAGCCTATTGCACAAGGAACATCATTAACAGATTTAACAAGGTCAACCATTTCACCAACATTGGTTGTAATTTCCTTACGAACACCAGTAACGCCAAGGGAGGATACACAGTAAACAAAGCCCTGTGCCTCCTTAGCAATAGTTTTTATTCTGTCGTGAGAGGTTGGTGCAATAAGAGAAATTACATCAATACCAAATTTATCGCAATATGGCTGAAGCTCTTCCTTTTCCTCAAAAGGAACATCAGGAACAATTACAGCAGAAATTCCGCACTCACTGCACTTCTGCATAAATCTTTCAGTACCATATACAAAAATCGGATTCATATAGGTCATAACTGCAAGTGCAGATTTAATCTGAGGTCTGATACTTTTCACCATATCAAAAATTTTATCGGTAGTAACTCCACCCTTGAGAGCCTGCAAGTCAGCCTCCTGAATTACAACACCCTCGGCAATAGGGTCAGAAAACGGAATACCGATTTCAATAATATCAGCACCACTTTCACTCATTCCGATAAGCAATTTTTCGGTAGTTTCCAAATCAGGATAACCTGCTGTAACAAACGGAATAAATGCCTTACCATTCTCAAAAGCCTTTTTAATATCATTCATAAATATCCTCCCCCCTGTATCTTGCAATAGCGGCAACATCCTTATCACCACGACCAGAAAGATTAACAACAATAATTTTATCCTTATCCATAGTCGGAGCAAGCTTAATACATTGAGCAACAGCATGAGAGCTTTCAATAGCAGGAATAATTCCCTCAGTTTTTGAAAGATATTCAAAAGCCTGTACAGCCTCTTCATCGGTAATCGGAACATATTCAGCTCTGCCAATATCCTTAAGATTAGCATGCTCAGGACCTACACCTGGATAGTCAAGACCTGCTGAGATTGAATAAACAGGAGCAATCTGACCATATTCATTCTGGCAGAAATATGACTTCATACCATGGAAAATGCCAAGTGTTCCATTTGCCATAGTAGCGGCATTTTTAGGATTATCAACACCAAGTCCAGCAGCCTCACAGCCGATAAGCTTAACGCCTTCATCGCCGATAAATTCATAGAAAGCACCAATGGCATTACTGCCACCACCAACACAGGCGATTACTGCATCAGGAAGTCTGCCTTCCTTTTCCATAATCTGGCTCTTGATTTCCTTGCTTATTACACTCTGAAAATCTCTTACTATAGTTGGAAACGGATGTGGACCCATAACAGAGCCGAGAACATAAAGTGTATCATCAACACGATTTGTCCATTCACGCATAGCCTCATTAACAGCATCCTTTAAGGTCATTGTACCTGTTTCAACAGCATTAACCTTAGCACCAAGCAATTTCATTCTGTAAACATTAAGAGCCTGTCTGATAGTGTCTTCCTTGCCCATAAAAATCTCACATTCAAGACCGAGCAAAGCTGCCACAGTTGCAGTTGCAACACCATGCTGACCTGCACCGGTTTCAGCAATAACACGCTTTTTACCCATTTTTTTAGCAAGCAAGCATTGACCAAGGCAGTTATTAACCTTGTGAGCACCAGTATGGTTAAGGTCCTCACGCTTGAGATAAATCTTAGCACCGCCCAAATCCTTAGTCATCTTTTCAGCATAATACAAAAGTGACGGTCTGCCTGCATACTCACGCATAAGAGTATCAAGCTCAGCAATAAATTCAGGGTCATTTTTATAGTGATTATATGCTTCTTCAAGCTCATTTACAGCATTCATAAGAGTTTCTGGCACAAACTGTCCGCCATGAATACCAAACTTACCCTTTTCCATTAAAAAACTTCCTCCTTTTTCAACATTTGGTCTGAAAAATGTTGAAAACAATCGTAATATATCTATTATATCATAATAATGGCTGTCCGTTAAGTACTTCGAGCATTTTATTTTTATCAGAACTTCTCATAAGTGTTTCACCAATAAGAACACCATTAACACCTGATTTTCTAAGATTGTCTATATCCTCGCTTGTTTTTATTCCGCTTTCACCAACAAATAAAATATTATCAGGAACAAGGCTTCTAAGACGAGTACAGGTTGTAATATCAACGGTAAAATCCTTTAAATTGCGATTATTAACACCAATAATTCTTGCACCCGCATCAAGGGCAGATTTCACTTCTTCCTCAGTATGAGCCTCAACAAGTGCAGACAAACCGAGTGAATCACAAATTTTTATCCAGCTTCTTATTGTATCAGTATCAAGCAAAGCACAGATAAGCAATACAGCAGACGCACCGATAACCTTAGCTTCATAAATCTGATATTCACAAACAGTAAAATCCTTTCGCAGTAAAGGAATATTTACAATCTGGGAAATTTCCTGCAAAAATCTGTTTTCGCCCTTAAACCATTTTGGTTCGGTAAGCACAGAAATTGCCGCTGCACCTGCATTTTCATATTCTCTTGCAATCTGTAAATAAGGAAAATCCTCCGCAATAATACCCTTTGAAGGTGATGCCTTTTTTACCTCACAGATATACGATATACCACTTTTGGCGATAGCCTTTTCAAAAGGAAATTCATCATTAATTTCCATTGAAAGTGCTTTTTCTTTTATAATATCAAGAGGCACCTCCGCCTGAATTTTTTCATAGCGTTCACGATTAGCCTGAGCAATAGTTTCAAGTATCATAGCACTCACCAATTATTCATTAGTAGCTTTTGCAAATTCATCAATTTTTGCAAGAGCCTTTCCGCTGTCTATAATTTCATTTGCAAGACTTACACCCTCAGCAATAGTATTAACCTTACCACCTGCAACAAGACCAAGTGCAGAATTAAGAACAACAATATCTCTCTTTGCACCCTTGATTTCACCAGAGAGAATTTTTCTTGTGATTTCAGCATTTTCAACACCGTCACCACCTATAAGCTCACTCATATCTGAAAGTGGCATACCAAAATCCTCAGGAGAAATAAAGTAGGTTTTAAACTCACCATTATTAATTTCGCAAACCTTTGTTTTTGCAGTTACAGTAGCCTCGTCCATACCGTCCATACCGTAGAAAACAAAGCCACGCTTAACACCAAGATTTGAAAATACTCTTGCAACAGGCTCAACAAGCTCTTCTGAATAAACACCAGTAACCTGTAAATTCGCACTTGCAGGATTTGTAAGAGGTCCAAGCAGATTGAAAACATTTCTTATACCGATTTCCCTGCGAACAGGACCAACATATTTCATTGATGCGTGATAGCTCTGAGCAAACATAAAGCAAATACCAGTTTTATTAAGAACCTCTTCATTTTTCTCAGGAGAAACTGTAAGATTTACACCCAAAGCCTCCAGACAATCAGCCGCACCACTTTTACTTGACATAGAACGGTTGCCATGCTTTGCAACCTTGACACCGCCTGCAGCAACAACAAAAGCAGAAGTAGTTGAAATATTGAAAGTACCTGTACCGTCACCGCCTGTACCTACAATATCAAGTACATCAGTATGTGGCTTAATATGCAATGCTTTTTCACGCATAACCTGAGCAAAAGCAGTAATTTCATCTATAGTTTCACCCTTAATTCTGAGGGCAGTAAGAATAGCGGCTGTCTGGGCATGAGTTGCAGTACCTGTAAACATTTCATCCATTACCTGAGTAGCCTCTTCAAAAGTCAAATCGTTTCCAGCTGTAACCTTCATAATTGCTTCTTTAATCATTTTATATCAATCCTTTCAAATAACAGTAATAATACTTTTTTAATTTACATTTACAATAAAATTTCTAATCATATCAATACCATTTGATGTAAGTATAGATTCAGGGTGAAATTGTAATCCATAAATTTCATAATCCTTATGCTTAACTCCCATAATCTCGCCCATATTATCCTCAGCTATAATTTCAAGACATTCCGGAATAGTATCACGCTTTGCGATTAATGAATGGTATCTTGCACACTCAACAACCTTAGGAAGTCCAAGAAAAATTTTACAGCTGTTATCAATTTTAATATCACTTTTTTTGCCATGCATAAGCTTTATAGCGTGAGTAATCGAGGCACCGAAAACCTCACAAATTGCCTGATGACCAAGACACACACCAAGCATAGGAAATTCACCCTTTAATTCTCTGATAACCTCTTCACAGATACCTGCGTTTTCAGGATACCCAGGACCAGGAGAAAGGATAATATGTGAAGGGTTCAAAGCTCTGATTTTTTCAATAGTAACCTCATCATTACGGACAACCTTAATATCAGGATTTATACTACCCACAAACTGTACAAGATTATAGGTAAAGCTATCATAATTATCAATAAATAAAATCACAGCTCATCAACCTCCCCAGCATTTTTAACGGCATTCATAACAGCAAGTGCCTTATTATAGGATTCCATATACTCACTTTCTGGAACACTATCTGCAACAATGCCCCCTCCTGCCTGAACATAAACTCTGTTATTTTTCTTAACAGCCATTCTTATTGCGATACAGGTGCATAAATTACCGTTAAAATCTACATATCCCAATGCACCGCCATAAACTCCACGAGGTGTTTTTTCAAGCTCCTCAATAATTTCACAGGCACGAATTTTCGGAGCACCTGAAAGAGTGCCAGCCGGAAGTACAGCTTCAACTGCATCTAATGCATCAAGGTCATCACGAATTTCTCCTTCAACCTCACTGCAAATATGCATAATCTTTGAAAATCTAAGTATTTTCTGATACTCAGTAACTTTTACAGAGTTGAATTTTGAGATTTTTCCAATATCATTTCTTCCCAAATCAACGAGCATATTATGCTCAGCAAGCTCTTTTTCATCATTTATAAGCTCCTCAGCAAGTGCATCATCCTCAGCCTTTGACTTGCCACGAGGGCGAGAGCCTGCAATCGGAAAAGTATTCAGAACACCGTCCTGTAGCTTAACAAGAGTTTCAGGAGATGTACTGATAATTTCATCACCATCAATAGCCATATAAACCATATATGGCGAAGGATTTGTAACACGCAGAACTCTGTAAGCATTTATAAGGGAATTTTTATACTCAGCCTCAAATCTTCTTGAAACCACGCATTGAAAAATATCTCCGTCAAAAATATATTTCTTGGTTTTGTCAACCATTTCGCAAAATTCTTCTTTTGAGTATGTGCTTGAAAATTCAACATTTTTATCGCTTTCAAGCTTAGGCAACGGAGTATTGTCAGTAATTATTGAAATAATTTTCTGAATATCGTCAACAGCTTTTTTGTACTGATTATCGCAATCATTAGTTTTCATATTAACAATAACAACAAGCTTTTGTCTTAGGTGGTCATAGGCAATAATCTTATCAAACATCATCAAATCAAAATCATTCATATCGCCACGCTTAATATTGAGGACAGGTTCAGCAACAGAAATCATTGCATAACCATAATAACCCATAAGACCACCAGTAAAAGGAGGAAGATTATCAATATCAGGGGTTTTATAATCCTCAAGATACTTACGAACCTCATCAAACGGCTTATCGGTTTGAACCTTTTTTTCACCCTCACCAGTTACAGTCAGAATACCGTCTTTATATTCAATGCGGGCTTTAGGGTCAAATCCGAGATAAGAATATCTGCCCCACTTTTCGCCACCCTCAATACTTTCCAAAAGAAAGCACTTATCAGATTTAGAGGCAATTTTTCTGAGTAAAGTAATAGGAGTTACAACATCAGCATAAATTTCCTTGGAAACAGGTACAACACTATAATTTTCAGCGAGGTTTAAAACCTCATCAAATGACGGTTTAACCATAAAAAACACCAACCTTTCAAAACAGCAAATAAAAAAGACCTTTGTCCCACAAAGGGACAAAAGCCTGAAAAAACAACTTCTGCGGTACCACCCAAATTGACGATAAAACGCCCACTTTAACAGCATACAAACATATGCCTCCTGTTATAACGGTCAGGCTCCGTCAGAAACTACTCACACGAAAATGCTTTCGGTCTGCCCTCACAAGTCCATTCACAAAAACCTCCGATATTGACTCACACCAACCGTCAACTCTCTGAAAACCTTGGAAAATGCTACTACTCTTGTTCATAGGTTTGAAAATAATATTTATCATATTCAATATTATATTCCTGTTTTCGGTGTTTGTCAACAGTTTTTATCAATTTAACAATGTAGGTTTACAATAGATGCGTTACATTGGTAGGAGAAATATTATGGAATTA
>JAKSRB010000039.1 GCA_024403825.1 Ruminococcus sp.
ATTCTGTTTTTAAAATATAAATAGTCAGCATTCTGCATATAAACACACTTTCTTTTTTAATTCAAAATTTTAAATTTGCTTTTCAAACAAATTTAAATAAATCGAGATATTTCAATGCAATGATTATATATTCTACTATCTATTATCTATTATCATCCTTAAATATAATCAAATAAGTTTTATAGTTATTTGATTATTATTTACACTTAAAAACAAAATAAAAGCTACAGCATTTCAATAATATTTTATCATTATAAGGATTCTGATTTATTCAGCTATTTTAAATACGCACTGACTAAAAAATAATTATATTGGCGACAGGATTTACCCAAGTAAATAAAAGCTAATATATAATTAAAAATCCTGCACTAAAAGAACATCAAAGTGCCAATTTGTTACTAAACTAATTTTTTGCATATTTTCTATATTTATTCGACCTTTTTTGATTGCTGTTACTATTAGTTTGTTGAATTTTATTTTCAGTTTCATTATTATTCAGATAATGATATCTGCGTTTTATTGGTTCTATATCATTGAATACATCATAGTTTTCAAGTTCTTCAAATCTGTGTGATGACACCATATATATTTACTCCCTTTAAACACACAGACCAGCATTATAAAAAATATTTATTCAATTTCAGTAATATAATAATAAGCCTCTGAACCAACCATTGCAAATTCCTTGTATCTTACCATAAGCTTATTATTTTCAGCAAGATATAATTCTGCATTTTCTACATTACTGTTATCAATATTCCTCTGATATTGAACCTGATAATCATTGTAATTACTCAATGAGCTGTAGCGTTCAGTAAAATCATTTATTATTATATTTTTAATTTTTTCCTTTAATTGAGAATAGTCTTTTGAAACAGCCTTTGCTATTTTTTCATTGCCAATCTGTTCGCCTGTTGTAATATCAAAATTATACACCTTATATGTGCGATAATCATTCATATAATCACCCCACACAACAAGACTCAGAATATTACTGTTTACAAAATATTCGTAATCTATACCATAGCAAACCTCTTCAATATATTCCGGATTATTAAAAAAATTATCGTAATTATCAAGAATTTCCCTGTTGACTTTTTCTGCATCTTCACTTCCAAGCATTATTGAGGGAATACGATAAACATATTTATGTCCTGTTAATTCCTTGGCAATAGCAATATAATTTTCCTCTTGCACAGCCTGAGTTGTACTTTCAGAAGCTGATGTTGATTCAGGCTCTGCGGTCGTTGGCTGAATTGTTGTTGCAATTTCAGTTGGCTTTGCTGAAGTCATAGGTTGTGTTATTACCGTTGTCTGTATTTCATCATCTGCACCCTGCATATCGTTATTATTATTTTTACACCCTGATACGGTTATTAAACTTATAATTAAAAATATTGCTGAAATTAATGTCAGTCTTTTTCTCATTATTTCTCCTCATTTCTATAATATATCGGTTTATCAAATGTTTTTCAACTATAACAAGTCGAATTTTGTCTTATGCTTTTTTATATTATATCGCTAAAAATCAAGTTTGTAAACAACCAACACATTTTGAACACAATATAATTGCAAAAAAATGCACCTCACAGAATTGGATTAACATTCTGCAAAGTGCATCAAAAATTAATATGTATTTTTATTAGAAAATCGTTGTAATATCATCAATATCCTTACGCTTTGGCATTGCAGGTTCAATATCTCTATAACCAAGTGCTATTACAGATACTACTTCCTGACTGTCAGGAATCGAAAGCTCTGCTCTTAATGCATCAGCATTTCTGATTCCCATTACCAAGGTATCAAGACCATATTCCTTAGCCTTAAGCATTAAAAGCATATTCTGTAAGCCTAAATCATAAGCACCCCACTCATTTCCAAGCTCATTATCAGGAATCCCCTCAGTATTAAAGCCTGCACGATTTTTTTCAAATGCTGTAACTATAAGTACAGGGGCATTTCCGCTGTTTTTCTGATTAAATTCAGGCAAACAATTTTTCTTAACCTCTGCAAGCTTTTCAGATGTCATAACTACATAATATCGAGCTGTCTGGGAATTTTTCCAGCTTGGTGCAAACTGGGCTGTTCTGATAATATCAAGAACAACTGATTTTTCTATTGTTGTATCAGCTTTATATGCTCTGATACTTCTTCTTGCTTCAATAGCTTCATTTAAATTCATATCTTTTCTCCTTTAACCATGAACAAGTCCACCTGTAAATTCTGCATTGATTTCTGAAATTTCCTTTTCTCCGTCTATGTATGGCTGATACAATGTATCTATTCTTCCACCGCCCATATTATCACATTCATTGCTGAACTCATAATCTGTTCCGCACGACGACAAGGACTTTCTGATAATTTTAATGCGTTCTTCTTTGGTAGTATCTTTAATTAATATTGATTTCATATAAATCACCCATTTGTATTATACAGCAAAAAGCCGATTTTTTCAATCGGCTTTTTGTATATTTTGAAAATTCAATTTCCGTTACAGGAACATTCAAACGGATTTTCTGGCATATTGCATTTTTCCCCAACATTTGGAGGGAAAAATGAATCTGTAGGAAATTCAATCTTGCTGAATACCTCGCAAGGGTCATCTGTTCTTGCTGAACACTCTTTGCGTGGAACGCAAAAATCATATGACGGTATGAGCAATTGTACATTTCTTATTAACTGAGTTATTGTAAATATTCCTATAGTTGCTGAAACATATTTTACAGTCGGCTGTACTATAACTCCGCCAAAATATGCAGTTACACAATCAGGAACTGCACCACATATTTCATTACAGCCACAGCCATGGCATTTTACAAGCTTTGCAGATAATGCCATTGGGTCAGAAATCTGAACAGTTGCTTTTGGCACACAAACTGAACAACTGCAGTTGCAGTCATCATCAGCACTTGCACATTCAATAGGAGTATCACTTGAGAAGGTTTTTACACAACCATCACTTCCATACAATACAACTCGTTTTCCGTAAGTAGCAAGACCTGTAATTGTTGATGGGATAGTAGCCGCTGTAGTATAAATATCACAAGTCACAGCAAAATAAAACATCATATTTACAGCATAAAATCCCCTATGGAATGCTACAGGCTCAACATCAACTGTTGAGGTAATAACATTAACCTTACTAACCCTACAGGAGCAGGCATTCTCAACAATCATCTGATTTTCCTGAGTGAACATAACAGGTAAATCTCTCAGGCAATCCTTTGCACCACAGCTGTCATATATTCTTGCAGCATCAATACAAACAGCATTGCAGTCTGAAGGAATATTGTCAGGACAATAGGACTGCTCGTGTTCTGAACCAAAAGGCACATCTGGCATAATTAATAACCTCCGTAAAAAGTATTGACAGGCTGATTTTTTCGGCTCTGTAACATTACATTTTATGGCACAATATTAATAATGTGAATGTTTTTGAGTTATATTAACTGCACTTCATATTGTTATTTCAATGATATTATTTTCAAATCCAACAACACAGCTTTCATAATATCCATCACCTGTTATCCGAGGACCACTGAGGATTTTATAACCATCTGCTTTTAATTTTTCTGTAACAGAATTAACATTTCCCCTGCTTCCGACACTAAACGCAAGGTGAATATAGCCTGTATGCATTGTACTATTCTCAATCTGGACAATATCCGATTTTGTCATTATTTCAAGTCTTGAACCGCTTTCAAATGATAGAAAATATGACTGAAACCCTGTATTTTTGTTATGATACATTTCACCTGACACCGCATTAAAGTATTTTTCAAAAAACTCCTTTGCTCCTTCAAGGTTATTTACATAAACAGCTATATGTTCAATTCTCATTTTATTTTCCTCATATTTTTATAATAATCCAAGCTTATCCTTCCATATCAAAATTCTTTTTAAAGATTCATCAATCTGTTTTTCTGTTATTTCACCATTTTTTACTGCCTCAAGCACCGCTGGATACTGCACATCTACATCAGTACAGCAAAGAATATCATTTCCGCACTTTATGGCAGATACTGCCGCTGCCGAACCGTCTGTAAAATCTGTAATTGCTGACATTACCAAATCATCGGTCATAATTACTCCATCAAAATTAAGCTCTTCTCTGATTATCTTATGAACATTTTCAGAAAGAGAAGCAGGCAAATCAGCATCCATACAATCCACAATATTATGCGACACAAGAATACAATCTGCACCTGACTTTATACCTTCAATAAATGGTTTAAAATCATTTTCCACAAATTCTGAGTATTCCCTATCATCGTAAACCATACCATAATGTGTGTCAGCATTGTTTCCATACCCAGGAAAATGCTTTAATACCGTTCCAAGTTTTTTGGATTTGCTTATTTCCACAACTGTTTTTACAAATTTACATTCATTTTCTGTATTGCCACTAAAAGACCTGTAATACATAAATGCATCTGGCTCTGAGGTTATGTCGCAAACAGGTGCCATATTTACATTAAATCCGAGTGACAGCAATAAATCTGCCTTTTCCTCTGCATCACTTTTTATCATATCCCAGCCACCAACTGCATAGGTGTCACTTGGAGATAAAAACTCATCTTCACGCAATTCAGAATTTGCACTAACTCTTACAACTGTTCCGCCCTCTTCATCAACTCCGATAAGCATTGGTATTTCAGAATTATCCTGATAGCTTTGAATATCAGATTTCAGCTCATCCTTTGTCTTATTCTTAACATTCTCATAAAATAAGATATAACCACCAAGATGATATTTTTCAATATTTTCAATAGCGTTGCTTTCGTTACATCTGACATAAAACATCTGACCGACCTTTTCTTCAAGGCTCATATTATTGATTATTTTATCAAATTTATCTTCCTTACTTTCTGTTGTCGGCTGTGTTACTGCCTTTGAGGTTTCTTCTGAATTACTTTCTTTTTTGTTGTTATTAAAATCACAGCTTGCTAAAACTACAGAAATTGAAAATAATACACATAATATCAAAAGCTTTTTTGACTTTACTCTATAGTTTATCATAACATAAATTACCTCTTTTTTATCTCAGCTGTTTTTCTGCTCCTCAGGGTGAAAATATTTATAGACTGCAAGAGCTGAATCCTTTGTCATCTTAGGAGCATTTTCAAGCTCTGCAAGGTCTGCCTTTGACAGATTATCCATAGTCTGAAAATGTTTCAGTAATGTCTTTGCCCTGACCTCTCCAATACCTTCTATTGAAGTAAGTGTACTTTGGAATGTATTCTTACTTCTTCTTGAATGGTGATAACCTATTGCAAAACGATGCACCTCATCCTGTATTCGTGTGACAAATGCGAATAATGCCCTTTTTGAGCTTATCTGAATTTCTCCACCATCACCTGTAATGGCTCTTGTGCGGTGCTTATCGTCCTTAACCATACCATATAACGGTACATCAATCATCATATGATTTAGTACCTGTTTTACTATTGCAACCTGTCCTTTACCACCGTCAAGTAATATCAGGTCAGGCATTTTTCCAAAGCCCTCTTCTCTATTATTATCATCCGCTTTAAAATACTCATTGAATCGTCTTGTTATTACCTCAGCCATTGACGCATAATCGTCCTGACCGTCAAATCCGTTAATTTTAAATCTTCTGTAAGCTGAACGCAAGGGCTTGCCGTTTTTATAAACCACCATTCCGGCAACATTTTCTGAACCCTGCAAATTTGATATATCATAGGACTCTATATATTCCGGCAGTTTTTCAAGTCCAAGTACTTCCTTTAGCTCTTCAAGTACAGTATATTCCTTAACTGTCGCACCCTTTTTCTGTGCAAGAGCCTCCACCGCATTTGAACGGCACATATTAACAAGCTGTACCTGCTCCCCTCTCTGTGGCACTGTAAGATTAACCTTATTTCCTCGTTTCTCAGTCAGCCACTTTTCAACTGTATCAATTCCCTCAAAATTTTTGTCAACTGCTATATTTTTAGGAACATCATTTCTTAATGTATAATACCTCAGCAAAAATTCTTCATATTCGCTTTCTGAATCACCGCTGTCAAAAATAAAACACTCTCTGTCATAAAGCCTGCCACCCTCAAATCTGAATATCTGAAAGCAGGTTTTATTTCCGTCAGAATAGCTTCCGAAAACATCCTGATCAAGAATTTTATTCGCAACAACCTTCTGTTTATCTTTCATTCGCTTAACTGCATTTATTTTATCCCTTATTCTTGCTGCACGCTCAAATTCCAGATTTTCTGCCGCAGCTTCCATTTGTTCTGTAAGCTGTTTTATGGAAATAGTTGAACCTCCACGCAAAAACTGCAATGCCTGATTTACATTTTCCTGATACTCACTAAGATTAATTTTACCAGTACAGGGTGCCATACATTGCTTGATATGATAATTAAGACAAGGTCTGCCCTTGCGAAAATCCTGTGGAAATTTTCTGTTGCAGGTAGGCAGCAGAAACATCTTATTTGCCTCCTCAACTGCACTTTTTACATAGTAACTGCTTTTATAAGGTCCTATATATTCCGCTCCGTCATCCGTTTTTTGCAAAGTATAGGATAATTTTTTCCAATCGCCCTGACTTACCCTTATATAACTGTAGCCCTTATCATCTTTAAGTAAAATATTATACTTCGGTGTATGCTGTTTAATCAGACTACATTCAAGAATCAATGCTTCAAACTCGCTGTCAGTGATAATATATTCAAAATCATCTACATTATCCACCATTTTTCTTACTTTCTCAGCGTGATTATTCTGAGAACCAAAATACTGACTAACACGATTTTTCAAGGCTTTTGCCTTTCCTATATATATAATATCACCTGATTTATCGTGCATAATATACACCCCTGGCAATAAGGGAAGTGACATAGCTTTTTTGCGAAGCTCAGACATTTTTGGATTCAAAATAAAACCACCTTATATAAAACTGTTACAAATTAATTAATAATATAGTCATTGTGTATTATTCGGCATAATATTCTTTAAAACTTAATAAAAAATGGGTGGCAAAACCACCCATATATACTATTTTATTATATTTCCTTAGTTCTCAGTAAAGCCTGATTCAACCAAAGCAACCAAACCCTTAACAGCATCGTTTTCGTCAGGACCGTCAGCAATAATCTTAATTGTAGTACCACCAATAATACCGAGAGAAAGAACACCGAGAAGACTTTTTGCATTAACGCTTCTCTCTTCTTTTTCAACTAAAATAGTTGACTTATACTCATTAGCCTTCTGAATAAAAAATGTAGCTGGACGAGCATGTAAGCCTGCTTTGTTCTGAACCAATACTTCCTTTACAAACATAATAAAACCCTCTCTGTTCAAATTAACCTTTAACCCAATAGTAATGGTTTGATTTATTAAATATTATAAACTTTTTTTTGCCAAAGGTCAATAAATTTATTTATTTTCGTTTGAATACTCACTGTAAAATGATTTTTGACCCTGTTTATTGTGCATATTTACAAAAGATTTCTATATACGATAAAAGAATAACTAAAAGAACATTAAATTATTACCGTATTATATAATAAAAACGCACAAAAATATAAATTATATGTGAAAGATTAACAGGATAAGAACGAGAAAAATCCGCACAAAAAATGTACGGATTTTAAATTCGACTGCATCTATAAGCCGGGTTCTGTCGTGGACAACCATCTATCTTGGCAGTTCGTTACCGAAACTGCTCAATGCCACCTCCAAAGGACACGCCGAGCAAGCGTATAATGTCCTACCACGGTGTTGCTTCAAATAGGGTTTACACAGCAGATATATCTCTATATCTCTGGTGAGCTCTTACCTCGCCTTTCCATCCTTACCATATAAAAATATGGCGGTAATTTCCTGTTGCACTATCCCTGGAGTCGCCTCCGGCGGCCGTTAGCCGTTATTATTGCTCTGTGAAGCCCGGACTTTCCTCGCACAGTCCCTTTCGGAAACTGCTCGCAGCTGTCCAATGCACTCGCAAAAATATAATACAATATTTTTTAAAAATTGTCAAATCATTGATTTTAAAAATTCGTAATTTTTTAATTCCAAATTGCAATAATAAATTGAACAAAATAGTAAAAATCAGATATTGACTAAATAGTTAAACTTTTTTGTCCTTTAATACCTTATCCGCTGCAAGCATTATTCCCAGCTTTCCGCTATGAAAATTTAGTCCGCCCTGCATCCATACTGCATATGGCTCTCTAAGCGGTGCATCTGCCGAAAGCTCTATTGATGAACCAAGTGTAAATGCTCCTGCCGCCATAATAACCTGACTTTCATATCCAGGCATATCTGACGGTACTGGAGTAACAAAGCTATCAACTGCCGAACCGCTTTGTATTCCTCCACAAAAGCTAATCAGCTTTTCTGCATTTCCAAGCATTATAAGCTGAATAATATCTCCTCTTTTATCATTGAAGCCTGGCTCGGTTTTATAGCCTAAAATCTCAAATAGTGCCGCTGCAAAAACTGCTGTCTTTAATGCCTCTCCTGATATATGCGGTGCGTGATATGCTCCCATAAATAATTCACGATTTGCTTCAAGGGTTGCCCCTATCTCTTTTCCTGTTCCAGGAGTTGTAAGTCTGTAAGCACACATCTCTACAAGCTCTTTTTTACCTGCAATATATCCGCCTGTTGGTGCTATTCCTCCACCTGCATTTTTAATCAGTGAGCCTGCCATTATATCTACACCTACTGTCAAAGGCTCAACCTTGTCGATAAATTCCCCATAACAGTTATCAAGCATTATTATTGATTTTGGCGAAACTCTTTTTGATATGTCACAAAGCTTTTTTATCTCTTTCCATGTGAGTGACGGTCTTGTACTGTAGCCTCTTGACCTCTGTATGTAAACCATTTTGGGTTGTTCTTCTTTTATCTGCTTTTCAACCTCATCATAGTCTGGATAGCCGTCCTCGGCAAGCTCTGTCATTTTAAAGCTTATTCCAAAATCCTTTAATGAGCCTGGATAATTACCCTCAATTCCTATTGCTGAACGGATTGTATCATATGGCATACCTGTTACTGAAAGCATAGTATCATTTGGTCTGAGCATACCAAACAAAGCTACTGTAAGTGCGTGTGTTCCGCTTACAAAATTATGCCTTACCAATGCATCTTCAGCATCAAAAGCATATGCATATACCCTATCCAGAGCATCTCTGCCTGCATCATCATATCCATAGCCTGTTGTGCCTTTCAGATGACTTTCTCTTACTCCTGCAAGCTGAAATGCTTTAATCATTTTCTGAGTATTATATTCCTGTATATCCTCAATTTCTCTGAATTTGTCCTTACATAATTTCAAAGCCTTTTCGCTTGCTTCGATTACACGATTATCTATATCAAAAAAATTCATATATTCTTTATCCTTTATAATAATATTCTTTCCAACTGCCAATATCTGAAAAACCCAGCGATTCATAAAAATGTGCGTTTCTTTTCAAATCCCTATGTAGGTAAACTGTTTTGCCCTCTTTCATCAATTCATCTGCAAGACAGCTTACTATTTTTGAACCATATCCAAGCTTTCTGTAATTCGGATTGCTTGCTACTGCTCCTATTACTGCACTGTTTTTGCTTTCTGCAACAGTCATTCCTACCGAAACAAGCTGATTATCAGTTCTGATTCCTACCATTCTCATTGTATTATGTCGGATTCTGTGGTTTACATCTACATAAAAATCCTCAAAAACAGGTGCTTTAAAGCCGTCATCTGAACACTTCATTATTAGCTTAAAGGTTTCTTTCAATTCAGGCTTTATTATTTCAAAATTTTCAGGCAATACTTTCGATTGCTTGTCCATTTTCATAATAAAACCTGTTTTTTCAGTAAAATCATAAAGTTTAAGCGAAATATCTCCATCACATATTATGCTTTCCGCTCCTGCAACCCTCATAAACTGAGAAACTTCATCTATACAGCTTAAATCATCTGCAAATACTATAAATGCCGAACCATTTCTTGCTATTGCTCCGCATATTTTATTATCATTATTATATACAACCCAATAATCAACAAACGGATATTCTGGTTTGTAACTCATATACAAAGAAATTATCCTGCATACAAACGGATTAGCATCAAAATCTGATAGAATTTCTGCTAAATTTATATTATTACTCTTATCAATTACTTTTATCATATATTACCGCCAGATATTCTTGTTGCAATCTCTGATACTAATTTCAAGGTACTTTCACAGTCCTCTCTGTTCACTATGCAGGAAGGTGCGTGAAGATACCTGCAAGGCAATGATATTGCAAGTGTTCTTACTCCGCTCCTGCTTTGATGAATTACACCTGCATCATTTCCACCTGCTATTGCTGTTTTATACTGAGCCTTAATTCCTGATTTTTCTGCAATATCAAATGCAGTTTTTACAAGCTCCTTATCATAAATTGTGCGTCTGTCCATTATTGAAATTACAGCACCACTACCAAGAGAGCAAACCTTTTTTGAAGCCTCAACCTCTGGTACATCTGCCGCAGTAGTGGTTTCAACTACTATTGCAAACTCAGGATTTACTGAATAAGATGCGGTTTTTGCTCCACGAAGTCCAACTTCCTCCTGTACTGCAAATACAAAATCAATATCAAATTCAAGCTCAGATTTTATTAACTGTATCAGAACATAGCAGCCAAATCTGTCATCAAGTGCTTTTGATTTTATAGTATAGTTATTGTACTCAAAATCTGATGCAAAATTTATGCTGTCACCATAATAAATATACTGTAAGGCTTCTTCTTTTGAATTTGCACCAATATCAATATACATTTCAGAGATTTTCGGAATAGCTGTACTTTCATCACCCTTGCATAAATGGATAGGCTTAATGCCGATTACTCCATTTACATTCTTGTTGCCAATAGTAACCTGCTTACCGATTAATATTCGTTTATCAATGCCACCAACTTCATCAAATTTTATATATCCGTCTGATGTTATATCAGTTACCATAAGACCTACTTCGTCCATATGTGCAGAAAGCATAAGCTTATTTATTGCCCTGTTTCTACCTTTTTTGTGTACAATCAGATTTCCGAGATTATCTGTTTCTATGCTTTCTGCATACTCTTTTATTTCATCAATAATAATTTCTCTTACAGTACTTTCATCACCTGAAATGCCATTACATCTGCAAAGCTTTCCGAGTAATTCAAAATCAATCATTAAAAAGCACCTCCGCAAATTATATATTCTGAAATAAGTTTTGCTGTATTTTCAACATCTGCTACTGATACAATCTCATTAGGAGTATGCATATTACGCTGAGGTATGGATATTACAGCTGTTTTTACACCACATTTAGTTACAGATATACTATCAGCATTTGTGCCTGTAGTACCTGAAATAGGTTCAAGCTGATAAGGTATTTGTTTTTCTTCTGCAAGGGATATAAATTTATTACTCATTTTCTTATTCAGAATTGGTGAAATACAAATCATAGGTCCTTTATCAATTTCAATTTTTGAATACTGTCCGCTGACATCAGGCTGGCTTGCAAAGCTTACATCTACAACAACAGCCTCATCTGCATCAACTGCAAATGCACCTGTTTTTGCTCCTGTTCCATAGGTTTCCTCCTGCGTACTCAGCATAAATACAACCTTATAATCCAAATTATGATTCTTTATAATTTCTGCACATTTTATAATGGAGGCAACTCCACATCTGTTATCAAGGCAGGCAGAGGCGATTCTGTTATTAAGCAACATTCTCGGCTTGCTCTTAAATGTCAGAACATCACCAAATGAAATATGCTTTGATATTTCTTCACAAGGCATACCAAAATCAACATAAGTCTTTGAAATAGGATTTGCTTTATCTTCATTTCCGTCTGATAAATGTGGAGGCATACAGCAAATAACACCCGTAATATCAGGATTATTTTCACAAATAAGCTCTGTATCCTGCAAGGTTCTTAAATCAATTCCACCGCACTTGTCAACCTTTACAAATCCGTTTTCATCAATTCCTGTTACCATTAAGCCTATCCTGTCTAAATGGGCATCAACTAACAAAGTTTTTTCAGCATTTTTACTTCCAACAACAGCAAATAAATTTCCGTTATTATCAGTTTTAACATCATCTGTAATTTCTTCAAAATACTTTTTAGAAGTTATAACGGCAGTTTCTTCACTTCCTGATACTCCGCCAACAGAACATAAATCAAAAATTATATCTTTTAAATTCATATCATAATAATCATTCAAGACCATTTACTATTGACTTGAAGTGATTTCCTCTTTCTTCAAAATTTTTATAAAGACCAAAGCTTGCACTTGCAGGTGAAAGCGATACAATGTCACCGCTTACTGCTCTCTCAACAACTGCACTAACAGCCTCTTCCATATTGCTTACATTTACTATTTCAATTTCTTCTGCATTAAAATTATCAGCAGATTTTACAGCCTGTTCAATCTTTGGTGCTGTATCTCCGAGCAATACAAGTAATTTTACCTTATTATTAATTACTGGTCCTAACGGCTCATATGGTATGTGCTTATCATAGCCACCTGCAATAATTATGATTTTTTCATCATACAAAGACAATGTGCCAAGTGCGGTTCTTGTTGGACTTGATGCAATAGAGTCATTGTAATATTTTACGCCCTTATACTCACGCACAAACTCGGCTCTATGCTCAACACCGCCAAATGTTTTTGCAACATTTACTATAATGTTTGTATCTACTATACCCCATACAGCAGAAATTGCCGCAAGATAATTTTCAACATTATGCATACCAGGAATTTTTATATCGCTGATGTCCATAATCTTTGTAACCTTGCCGTAGTCTGAATAACAAATTGTAGTACCGTCAAGGTATGCACCATTAAATAGTTTTTCCTTTATACTGAACTTTACTGCTTTTCCTCTGATGCTGCTTGAAAAGCTGTCAGCAATTTCGTTATCAAGATTTATAACCGCTTTTGAAAAAGCATTTTGATGTAATACTATGTTTTTCTTTGAGTCTATATATTCCTGCATATCCTTATGAATATCAAGGTGGTTAGGTGCGAGGTTTGTAACAACTGCAATATCAGGACTTTTTCTCATTGATATAAGCTGAAAGCTTGATAATTCTACAACCGCATAATCATCTGGATTAACACTTTCAATTTCAGGCAAAAGCGGTTTTCCGATATTTCCGCCAAGATGCACATTTTTGCCTGCCGCCTTCAAAAATTCTGAAATAATTGTAGTTGTTGTGGTCTTACCGTCTGAGCCTGTAATTGCAATAGTTTTACAAGGACAAAGCTCAAAGAAAACCTCCATTTCAGAAGTAAGTACAACACCATTTTCTCTGAGCTTTACAAGCTCGTCTTTATAAAACGGTGTTCCTGGACTTCTGAAAACTATATCAGCATTTATATCAGATAAATAATTATCCCCAAGCACAAGCTCTGCACCGTACTCCTTTGCCTTAACTCCATTTTCACCAAGTGCTTCAAATTCTTTTTTATCACAGGCAATTACATAAGCACCTTTATCCGAAAACTGTTTTATTAATGGCAGATTACTTGTACCGATACCGATAAACGCAACACTTTTTCCTTTTACATTATCAAAAAATTTATCAATACTATTATTCATTATAATTCTCCTCTTAGTCATTGAATTGTTTCAAAATGTCTATGATATAATTATACAAAGTATTGCCAAAAATTTCAACCGTAAAGAGCGATATTGCAATAATTATTAAATAATGATATAATATTTGAGGTGATTTTAATGCTTTATGACTTTATTATTATAGATAAAAACAAAAAGATACCATTATATCAGCAAATATACACATCAGTAAGACAGTCTATTGAAAATGGTAATTTAAAAAAAGGTACAAAATTACCCTCAATCAGAAAGCTGAGTAATGATTTATCAGTTTCAAAAACCACTATTACAGGGGCATATGAACAGCTTTGTGCAGAGGGATATATAGTAAATAAACCGCAGAGCGGATATTATGTTGAAGTGCAATTTGAAAAATTACCAATGGTTAAGGATTTAAATAAACCTATAAAACATAATAGTCAGAAAAATTATAAATATGATTTCAGCGGAAAAAGCATAGATAGTAAAATAATAAACATAAATGAATGGAAAAAATATGTAAAAGAGGTCATAAATCAAAATCATCTGATGACATCATACGGAGAACAACAGGGAGAATTAGAGCTTAGAACAGCACTCAAGCATTATAGTCTTGGCATAAGAAGTGTAAAAACCTCAGAAAATAATATAATAGTTGGTGCAGGAACACAATCGTTATTATTTTTGCTCTGCTCTCTGATTGGCAGAAATAAAACAGTAGCAATGGCAGATTCAAGCTATATACAGGCTGAATTTGTATTTCAAAGCTTTGGTTATACCATAAAATATTTTGAAAGCGATACTTATGGTGCAGAACTTAACTCACTTGAAAAAATAAAGCCTGACATAATACTGATAAACCCGAATTTTACAAATATCAGCGGAGAAAATATGCCAGTAAATCGCAGACTTGACATAATCAAATGGGCAAAAAGTAATAATTCACTGATTATTGAAGACGACTACAACGGTGAACTGCGTTACAGAACTCGTCCTACACCATGCGTTCAGAATTACGATACTGAAAATACTATTTATCTTGGCTCATTTTCAAAGGTATTGTTACCGGCTGTCCGCATAAGCTATATGGCATTACCTGACAAATATCTTAAAATCTACAATCAAATAAAGCTGTCCACTAATCAGACAGCATCAAAAACAGAACAGCTTGCCCTTGCAAAGTATATTAACAACGGAAAAATTGATATAATTCTAAGGAAAGCAAGACGAATATATTTTGAAAAAAGCAGAATTATGCTTGAAGCAATCAAACAACAATTAAATGAGAATACAGAAATAATTTTTAATGAAACATCGCTTTACATATCAATAATATTTAAAAGCAAAACAGTAAATTATCCAATATTAGAGCAATATCTTGAAAATAACTCTATTAAGATTATGCCAAAAAGAGTTGAAAATAATATAATCAGACTTAGCTTTTCGGGTATTGAAGAGGAGAAAATATTACAAGGAATAAAAATCATATCTGAATTTTTATACAATGAACATTAGAGAAATAGCATTTAATCAGCTTTTCTCTAAAAATTATATAACAATTTAATAAAACTCGAATAAAAATCAAAATCCATAAAGACAAAAAGACAGTGAAGAATGAAGTTTTTAACTCCATTCTTCACTGTAATTTTATAATTTATAAAACATAAAATTACAATTTATCTTTTGTTGCGATTAAATCCGCCTCTACGGTCATTATTATGTGGTCTGCGTGGGCGTGCAGGTCTTTCTGCATCAAAATCATTCTCAGGTGTAAGTCCGTCAACATCAATTAATACCTGACGGCGTGAAAGATTAAGTCTGCCCTTATCATCAAGCTCCATTACCTTAACTCTGATAATATCACCAACATTAACAACATCAGTTACATTTTCAGTACGCTTTACATCAAGCTGTGAAACATGAACAAGACCTTCCTTGCCTGGAGCTATTTCCACAAATGCTCCAAAGTCCATAATTCTTGTTACCTTACCAAGATACATTGCACCTGGCTCTGGGTCAACTGATATTGTATTGATTATCTCAAGAGCACGCTGACATTTTGCGGTATCTATACCTGATACAAATACCTTTCCAAAATCTCCGTCCTCTTCAATATCAACCTTAACTTCACATTCAGTCTGAATTTCCTTGATTACTTTACCGCTCTTACCTATTACCTCGCTGATTTTTTCAGCAGGAATTGTTGTTGTAAACATCTTTGGAGCATATGGTGAAAGCTCTTCTCTTGGCTCTGCGATAGCTTTGAGCATAACTTCATCAAGAATATAATTACGAGCCTTATGAGTCTTTTCGAGTGCTTCCTTAACCATCTCTGGTGTAAGTCCGCTAATCTTTAAGTCCATCTGAATTGCGGTAATACCTGTATGTGTACCTGCAACCTTAAAGTCCATATCGCCAAAGAAATCTTCAAGACCCTGAATATCTACCATTGTCATCCAGCGGTCACCCTCAGTAATAAGACCACATGAGATACCAGCAACTGGTGCTTTAATTGGCACACCTGCATCCATACCTCTTCCGTCAACACGCTTCTGCTCATCAAGCAACCATCTTCTTAC
>JAKSRB010000004.1 GCA_024403825.1 Ruminococcus sp.
AAAGCAGTTATCCCAGCGGCAGGTCTTGGCACAAGAGTTTTGCCTGCAACAAAAACTATGCCTAAGGAAATGTTTCCAATCGTTGACAAGCCAACTATCCAGTATATAGTTGAAGAAGCTGTAGCAGCAGGAATTACAGATATTCTCATTATCACAAACAGAGGTAAGGGAATAATTGAAGATCACTTTGATGCTTCTCCAGAGCTTGAGGAAAATCTCAGAAAATCTGGTAAAACTGAATTTTTGAAAACAGTTCAGGCTATTTCAAATCTTGCAAATATTACATTTATAAGACAAAAAGAAATGAAAGGTCTTGGACACGCAGTACTCAAAGCTAAATCATTTGTTGGCAATGAACCATTTGCAGTAATGTATGGTGATGGTGTAATTGTAAGCAAAACCGCTCCTGCAATTAAGCAGTTAATTGATTGTTACGGTGAATATGGTACAGGTGTTGTTGGCGTTAAGAAGGTTGCTGAGGAAGAAATTCATAAGTATGGTTCACTCAAGGTTGAAAATCTTCATGACAATGTATTTAAATGTACTGATATGAAGGAAAAGCCACAGACAAAGGAAGAAGTTCTTTCACTTTATTCTATCCTTGACAGATGTGTACTTCCAGCAGAAATATTTGAAATTCTTGAGAGAACAGAGCCAGGTGCAGGCGGAGAAATTCAGCTTACAGATGCAATGCGTGAAATCGCTATCACAAAGGGAATGACAGCTGTAGAGTTTGAGGGCAAAAGATACGATATGGGTAATAAGTTCGGTATTCTTCAAGCACAGATTGAGCTTGGTCTTGAGCATCCGGAAACATCTGAACAGTTAAAGGCATATATTAAGGATATAGCTGAAACTTTGTAATTTTAAAAAGTAAATAAATATATAAAAATACCCACTTACATTCTTATTTGAAAGCATATGTAAGTGGGTATTTTATATGAAAGATTAATTTTAAAATCAAAAAACAATGCAATATAAATTGCTAATTTGCAGGAACAAAGGGTAATACTATTTCTTCCGAATTTTTTGTAGTGGTAGGGGAGAAAGCAGAGTCTGAATTATCATTGCTTATATTTTCACTTTTTTCAGATGATGTATTATTGTCAGGGGATAGGTTATTATCTGAACTTTCATTGACTGCTATTTCAAGCTCTCCGCTTTCAGTTTCAGGCGAACTGTTTTTCTGATTATTAGTAGTCGATTTTTCGGAATAATCTGTAGAATTATAAGTATTATCTTGTATATTTACAGTATTATCACTTGTTATGGAATTTTCTGTTGCCTGAGCGTTGCTTGTAGTGCCTTCGGAGATTAAAACTGAATTATTGGTATTATCAGTCTGATGTTTTGCAGGTGTATCATTTTTATTTGCGGTAATGCAAGTAAATATTAATATTAGTATAATTACGAACACAAGTGATAATATTGCAATTATTTTTTTATTCATAGAAAAATCACCTTAATATAATTTTCTTAATTATAGCACAAAAGAATAGCATTGTCATTATAAGATTCAATAATAAAAAAGAAAAGTAATTTTCAAAGTAGCCTTCATTGTGGAAGTTACCTTGAGAATTTTATTTGAATAATTTGTATGGCAAAAAGATTGATTTAAGTTTGTAAAAGTTGTATAATTATTTATGTATGTATCTGTTGTTAAGCAGATGAGATTAATTTCCTGTAAAGAAGGATAGATTTGAATGTATTTTTCTATTGTCGGAGAAAACTTCCCAAAAAGAAGCTGGGCTGAAATTTCTCTTGATGCTATTGCTCATAATTTTGAGGTTATAAAAAAGAAAATTAACGGTAAAGCAAAAATCTGCTGTGTTATCAAGGCTGACGGATATGGTCATGGTGCTTTGGAGCTTGTCAGAATTTACGAAAGTCTTGGTGCTGATTTTTTTGCCGTTTCAAATATTGAAGAGGGTATTGAAATAAGAAATGCTGGCAGCTCTTTGCCTATTCTTATTCTTGGTTATACCCCTGTTAATGATGTTAAAAGACTTTATCAATATGATATTTCTCAGGCGGTTTTTTCGCTTGATTATGCTAAATCTCTTTCGGCTGAATGTATTAGAACAAATAGTTTTTGTAAAATTCATATTAAAGCTGATACAGGTATGAGCAGAATTGGCTTTATGTGTCAGGAATTTCCAAGAGATGATAATTCTGTTCAGGAAATTTGCGAGGCTTGCAAGCTTCCTAATCTTAAAGCTGAGGGCTTGTTTACTCATTTCTGTGTTTCTGATGAAGCGGAAGAGGGCAAAGAGTTTACAAATAAGCAATACAGTAATTTTATTTATGTTCGTGATAAGCTGAAGGCTGAGGGGCTTGATATTGATATTTGTCATTGCTCAAACAGCGGTGCTATTGAGGATTACAGTGATACATATTGTGATATGGTTCGTGCAGGTATTATTCTTTACGGACTTGCACCGTCCTCAAAGCTTTATGGCAGACTTGATTTGAAGCCTGCTATGACTTTGAAAACATCAATAGCCTATGTCAAGGAGCTGAAAACAGGCTCAGATATTTCCTACGGCAGAACCTATACCGCACAAAAGGATATGAAAATTGCAACTGTTCCGATTGGATATGCTGACGGATTTATAAGGCAGAATGCGGAAAACGGATATATGCTTGTGAATGGCAAAAAAGCAAAAATTGTCGGCAGAATCTGTATGGATCAGACTATGCTTGATGTAACCGATATTGAAAATGTCAATACAGGTGATGAAGTAATAGTATTTGGAAACGGTGAAAATGGCGAGCTTACTGCCGATATTATTGCAGAAAATACTAATACTATAAATTATGAGGTTATATGCCTTGTCGGAAAACGAGTACCGAGAATTTATTATAAGGACGGAAAAATGACTGGAGTGATGTACAGACCATGAGATTACTTGTTGTTGATGGTAACAGTATTGTTAATCGTGCATTTTACGGAATAAGACCACTTACAAACAAAGAAGGTCAGTTCACACATGCTATATATGGATTTCTCACAATGCTGAAAAAAATAACTACTCAGGAAAATCCTGATGCGGTTGCAATAGCCTTTGATTTGCGTACACCAACCTTCAGACACAAGGCTTATTCAGGCTACAAGGCTACAAGAAAAGGTATGCCAGAGGAGCTTGCAAGTCAGATGCCACCACTTAAAGAATTATTGTCCTTGCTCGGCTATAAAATTGTAACCTGTGAGGGTTATGAGGCTGATGATATTCTGGGAACACTTGCAAGGGCTTGTGAAAATAACGGAGATGAATGTGTGCTTGCAACAGGTGACAGGGATAGCTTACAGCTTGTTTCAGATAGCACAACCGTTCATTTATGTACAAATAAAGATGATATTAATTATACCCCTGCGTTAATTATGGAAATATATGGGGTAACTCCTAAGGAGCTTATTCAAATTAAAGCAATACAGGGTGATTCCTCAGATAATATCCCAGGTGTAGCTGGAATAGGTCCAAAGGGAGCAGGAGAGCTTATTCAAAAATATCATACGGTTGAATATATTTATGACCATATTGATGAGCTTGATATAAAAACAGGTATGAGAAATAAGCTTATAAATTCAAAGGATAATGCATTTTTAAGCCTGATGCTTGGAGAAATATGCTGTACTGCTCCGATTGATACTGATATTGAACACTATAAGGTAGAAATGAAAAATCCTGATGAGTGTGCAAGATACATGTCAAGGCTCGAATTGTTTTCGCTAATTGATAAATATATTACAGATGATGTCGAGGTTGTACCAGCCCAAGAGGAGAATAAAGAAGCTTTAAAGCTTGAAGTAATTGAAAATGCTGAAAATGAAAAACTGCTTGAGCAAATAAAAAAATCAGGTAAGGCTTATCTTAATTTTGAAATTAAATCGGAAAATCTAAATAATTTTGCAGTTATGTCAGACGGTAAAATTTATTTATCAGAGGATAAAGCATTATTTGATGAAATTCTGTCAGATGAAAATATAGGTATTATTACAAGGAACAGCAAAGGTATTTTTGCTTATGCTGATAAAAACTCAATTAATATAAAATCGTTAAATTTTGATGTTGAGCTTGCGGCTTATCTGCTTGAGCCGTCATCAAAAAATTATTCTGATGAAAACCTGTGTCAGGCAAATTCTATTGAATTGCCGATAACAGATAATGATGATTATAAAAAGTATGCTCCGCTTGCGGTTTATGATAAGCTGTATGAAAAGCTTTTTTATGAAATTAAATCAAATGGACAGGAAAAACTGCTTTTTGAAATTGAAATTCCGCTTGCTAATGTGCTTGCAAAAATGGAGAATATAGGCTTTGATGTTGACCGAAAGGGCATAGAGGATTATGGCTCTATGCTTACTGAGCAGATTAAAAGTCTTGAACAGCAGATTTATCAGAGTGCCGGTTGTGAATTTAATATCAAATCTCCTAAACAGCTTGGAGTTGTATTATTTGAAAACTTAAAGCTTCCTTGCAAGAAGAAAACAAAGAGCGGTTACAGCACAGATGCAGAGGTTCTTGAGGGACTGAGATATGAACACCCTGTTGTTGATTTGGTATTGCAATACAGAACACTTGCAAAGCTTAATTCAACATATTGCGAGGGTCTGTTAAAGGTTATCGGTAAGGACGGAAGAATACATTCTAATTTCAATCAGACCGAAACCAGAACAGGCAGAATAAGCTCTACTGAGCCAAATTTACAGAATATTCCTGTCAGAACTGAGCTTGGCAGAGAAATGAGAAAATTTTTTGCAGCTCGTGAGGGTTGTGTGCTGATTGATGCGGACTACTCACAGATTGAACTCAGGGTGCTTGCACATATTTCAGGCGACAAAAATATGATAGATGCCTTTAAGCAGAATGTTGATATTCACGCAATTACTGCTTCACAGGTTTTCAATATGCCTATTGAAATGGTTACATCATTAATGCGTAGCAGAGCAAAGGCGGTAAATTTTGGCATTGTTTATGGAATAGGTCCATACTCTCTTGCAAAGGATATTGGTGTAAGCAATAAAGAGGCTAAACAGTATATTGAAAGTTATCTTGCACATTACAGCGGTGTTGACAGCTATATGAAAAATATCGTTGAAAAGGCAGGCAAGGACGGCTATGTTGAAACAATGTTCGGACGCAGAAGATATTTGCCAGAGCTGTCATCATCAAAGCATATGATGAGAGCATTTGGAGAACGAGTAGCGAGAAATATGCCGATTCAGGGAACAGCAGCGGATATTATCAAAATAGCAATGGTTAAGGTTGATAACAGAATCAAGTCAGAGGGCTTGCAGGCAAAGCTGATATTGCAGATTCACGATGAATTAATCGTTGAAGCACCGATTGAGGAAAGTGAAACAGTTAAAAGGCTCTTGCAGGAGGAAATGGAAAATGCTGTAAAGCTTGATGTTCCACTTATAGCAGATGCAGAAGTTGGAAGGACCTGGTATGATGCAAAAGGTTAAAAAGTATATTGCATTTGTGTGTACAGGAAATACATGTAGAAGTCCTATGGCAGAGGGCATTTTCAATAAGCTTGCAGAAAAATATCAGCTTGATATTTGTGCTGAAAGCTTTGGAATTTCTACTTTTACAGGACTTATGATTTCAGATAATTCTGTTGAGGTTTGCAAGGAAATTGGTATTGATATTTCAGATAAACGCTCAGTTTCTGTAAATGATGTAAGTCTTGAAAGGTATGATAAATTTTATTGTATGTCACCTCAGCACTCATATTTTTTAAGTGAGGCCTATGGAGTTGCAGAAGATAAGCTGAATGTAATTTATGTTAGTGACCCATATGGCGGTGATGTTGAAATTTATCGTCATTGCCGAGATGAAATATATAATATCGTAGAAAAAATTATTAAAGATTTAAAAGCTGATTAACAGAAGTATATTATGATTGAAAAAATGACAAAGGAACATATTGACAGGGTTGCGGAAATCGAAAAGGAGTGTTTTTCGCATCCTTGGTCAATAACAAGCTTAGAAAACGAGCTTGCAAACGAAAATTCGCATTTTTATGTTGCATATGAAAATGGGGTTATTGCAGGTTATATCGGTATGAACATAGTAATTGATGAGGGGTATATCTATAATGTTGCAGTTTCTGAAAAATTTCGCAAAAAGGGAATAGGAAGCTCACTTGTCAATCATCTTGTAACCTATGGCAAAAAAAATAATCTGTGTTTTCTTACCCTTGAAGTGCGTGCAGGTAATCTCAATGCACAGTCGCTTTATTCAAAATTTGGGTTTATCAAGGTTGGTGAAAGAAAAAATTATTATTCTGAACCTGCCGAAAATGCAATATTAATGACAAAATATTTTTGATTTTGAATTTAATTAATTTAGATTTATTAATAATGTTAGGATTGATTTTGTTTTATGAAAATTCTTGGTATAGAATCTTCTTGTGATGAAACTGCTGCGGCTGTTGTTGAGGATGGTACAAGGGTTATTTCCTCTGTTGTAGCTTCTCAGGTTGAAGAGCATAAATTATATGGTGGCGTAGTTCCTGAGATTGCCTCAAGACGACATGCCGAAGCAATAGTACCTGTTGTGCATCAGGCTCTTGAGCAGGCTGGTACAGCTTTGGCTGATATTGATGCAATAGCTGTTACATATGCCCCAGGACTTATCGGAGCATTGCTTGTTGGAGTAAATTTTGCAAAGGGACTTTCACTTTCAACAGGTATTCCGCTTGTGCCTACTCATCATTTGCGTTCACATATTGCCTCTAATTATATTTCTAATCCTGACTTGAAGCCACCGTTTTTATGTCTTGTGGTTTCAGGCGGTCACAGCCATATTGTATTGGTTGAGGATTACACCAAGATGAGAATTATAGGAAGAACAAGAGATGATGCCGCAGGTGAGGCATTTGATAAGGCGGCAAGAACTATGGGTATGCCGTATCCTGGTGGAATTGAATTGGATAAGGTTGCACAGAACGGAAATCCGTTGGCATTTAAACTGCCTCGCCCTGTAGTTCATGATGCACCGTATGATTTTAGCTTTTCTGGTTTGAAAACTGCGGTTATTAATCTTATTCATAATTCTGAGCAGAAGGGTATTGAGATTAACAAGCCTGATGTTTGTGCATCTTTTAGATATGCTGTTGTGGATTGTCTTGTTACAAATTTTCTGAAAGCAGCAGAGGATTACAATATTAAAAGACTTGTTATAGCAGGTGGAGTTTCCGCAAATTCGCTTTTACGCTCAACACTTGCAGAGGAATGTAAAAAGCGTGGATATGAGTTTTATATGCCTGAGAAAAAGTGGTGCGGAGATAATGCCGCAATGGTAGGTTCACAGGGATATTATGAATATCTTAGTGGCAGAGTAGCAGGAACAGATTTGAATGCGTATGCCACAATGAGTATTGAGGTTTAATAATACTAAAAATTGTAATAGTACAATAAAGCTTTTGTTTTACAATTTATAATTATTATCAGGAGCAAAAATATGGATGAGGAAAAATATTACGGTGGCATAGATGTTGAACCGTGGGAATATGATTCCAAAGATTATGCCAAAAAGAAGAAAAGAACAGAGAATTTTAAAACTGCTCATATTGATAATCATTACCAGCAAATGGATAACAGAGTAAATGGTGATGACAGATATAGCAGAAATTATGTCAATCATACAATAAACAGCGATAATAATTCAAAATATAATATTTCAGATAGTTATAAAAATAATACTTATGGAGATTCTGCTTTTAATAATGCTCAAAGTGGTAATGTGTATTCTATTATTTCGTTGGTAATCGGAATTGTTTCGTTAATCAGTAATTGTATGTTTGGAATTGGATTTAATATAATTTTGCCAGTGATAGGTTTAAGGCTTGGAAAATTGGCTCGTGAAAAGAATGAATTATACGGAACTGAGAGTAAATATACAAAAATTGCTATAAGACTTAATATTATTTCACTTATTTTGGGAGTATTAACAGTTATTGCACTTATAGCTTTCTCATTGAGATTTTAAAGCTGGTTATTATCTGATTTTTATGCTATATAATGTCTAAATAATTTATTGACAAATTTTTTATTATGGCTTATAATGTATATAAGATTTGTTGCATATTGTGAAAATGCTTCAATATATTTTTCAGGTGAATATAATGGAATTTAGTAATAACAATTTTAATGAAGATAATAACGCTCAGCAGCAGGAGAATGTACAGTTTTCTCAGCAAAATTCTCAGGAGGTTCCTCAGTATCAGCAGAATATTACATATAATCAGCTTCAGGAGCAGCCAAAGGGATATTCTATTGCATCATTTATTTTAGGTATCTGTTCTTTCTGTATTTCTTGTTGCGTGCCATATGTATCCTTATTGACATCAGTACTTGGTATAATTTTCGGTGCGTTGTCTGTCAAGAGAAAACAGCAGGGCAGAGGAATGGCAGTTGCAGGTATCGTATTATCAGGAATTGGTCTGGCGTTCTCTATTGTTATGTGCGTACTAATGACCGTAGCTCTTATTGAGGGAGTAAATCTTCCGTCATATTATTCAAATGGTGGAATGTTTTAATTAAATCTATTCTAATAATTTTTTAAGGAGAGTTTCTACAATGGAAGATAATTTCAATAATCCATATGGTAACAGCAATCAGAATAATTCAAATTCATATGGTTCTAATACACCTAATATGAGTGGTGATTATTCTCAGAGAAATCAGCAGTTTGCTCAACAGTATGAACAGGCTTATGGTACTCCTGCTCCAGAGCATAATACTTATGAACAGCCTTCATATGATAACAATGGTTATAATGTAAATCAGTATAATAACCAGTCTTATCCACAGTATGGTGAACCTGTTCAGCAGAACAACAGCAAAGGCTTTGCTATTGCATCTCTTGTTTTGGGTATTTTATCTGTTGTTTGCTGTTGTGCTGATTATCTTGCACTTATTATGTCAGTACTTGCATTGGTTTTTGGTTTTCTGTCAATCAAAAAGCAGGAAGCATCTAAGAGTCTTGCTATTGCAGGTATGATTTTAGGTGGTATTGGTCTGCTCTTGTTTATCATTACAATAATTTCTTCACTTGTATTTAAGAATAATTTTTCTGATTATCAGGCTATGATGGACTATTTTAATAGTATAGCAAATTCATAATTACTTAATTGAATTGGGGTAAATGCCTTATGCGTTTACCCCTTTTGACTTATTTATTGGAGTTAGATGTTGAAAAAGAATGATTTAAGTAAAAAAATATTGGTGATAGTAGTACCGATATTTGCAATAATAATATTATACTTTTCAGCGTTATTTGTTGCTGAGAATATTACATTGCCACCTTGCTATTTTAATGCCATTACTGGCTGGTATTGTCCTGGCTGCGGAAACACTCGTTCAGTCATTGCATTACTTAATGGAGATGTTTTATTATCACTAAGACAGAATGTTATGATAATTTTGTTTATTGTAATTGGATTTTTATTGTATCTTGAATTTGCTTTAAATACTTTTGGTATTAAATTTTGCTCGCCAATCAAAAATAATTACTTTTTGTTTATTACCTTGGGCGTAATGCTTGTATATTTTCTAATTAGAAATTTTATTCCGCAAATTGCTCCAATTTGATTTTTATTTTTATATTTGTTATACATTATTTTTTACAAATTTTTATTATATTTTAATTATTTTTTTAAAAAACTCTTGAATTTGTGATTAAAATAGGTTACAATAATTTTATCAAAAGTTGAAAGGATGTTACAAATGAGCAATCCTATTGTTACAATCACTATGAATACAGGTAAGATTATCAAAGCTGAGCTTTATCCTGAAATTGCTCCAAATACCGTTAATAATTTTATCAGCCTTGTTAATAAAGGCTTTTATAATGGTCTTACTTTTCATCGTGTAATTTACGGATTTATGATTCAGGGTGGTTGTCCGCAGGGAACAGGAATGGGCAATCCTGGGTATTCTATTAAGGGTGAATTTTCACACAATGGCTTTAAGAATGACCTTAAGCATACTGAGGGTGTGCTTTCAATGGCTCGCTCAATGATGCCTGATTCAGCAGGTTCTCAGTTCTTTATTATGCATAAAAATGCTCCTCATCTTGACGGACAGTATGCCGCTTTTGGTAAAGTAATTGAGGGTATGGATGTTGTTAATGAAATTGCTGAATGTGATACTGATTACAATGATAAACCACTTGATGCTCAGGTGATGCAGACTGTTACAGTTGATACCTTTGGCGATAATTATTCTGAGCCGGAAAAATGCTGAGTTGAAAGGAAATATTAATATGAATGTTTTGCTTGCAGGTGGTGCAGGGTACATAGGTTCACATACCTGTGTAGAATTGATTAATGCTGGTCACAGCGTAGTAATTGCTGATAACTACTCAAACAGCTGTCCAGAGGCTGTCAGACGAGTTGAAGAAATTACCGAAACAAAAATTCCGCTTTATGAAGCTGATGTATGTGACAGCATTGCTGTTGAAAGGATTTTTGCGGAAAATAAGATTGATGCTGTAATTCATTTTGCAGGATTAAAGGCAGTTGGTGAGAGCTGTGAAAAGCCAGTTGAGTATTATAGAAATAATATTGATTCAACACTCACTTTGCTTGAAGCAATGAAAAAATTTGGTGTTAATAACTTTATTTTCAGTTCTTCAGCTACAGTATATGGAACACCGACAACTGTACCGCTTGTTGAAACTATGCCAACAGGTTCACCAACAAATCCTTATGGCTGGACCAAGCTTATGATGGAGCAGATTTTGACAGATACAGCAAATGCAAACCCTGAAATGTCAATAGTTATTCTTCGTTATTTCAATCCAATCGGTGCACACGAAAGCGGAAGAATTGGCGAAGACCCAAATGGTATTCCAAATAATCTTATGCCATATATCACTCAGGTAGCGGCTGGCAGATTAAAACAGCTTGGTGTATTCGGTAATGATTATCCAACACATGACGGTACAGGAGTTCGTGACTATATTCATGTAGTTGACCTCGCAAAGGGTCATGTAAAAGCTATTGAATATTCAGGAGAACATAATGGTACTGAAATATTTAATCTTGGAACAGGAACAGGCTACAGCGTACTTGATATTGTAAAGGCATTTGAAAAGGTGAATAACCTCGAAATACCATATATAATTAAGCCACGCAGAGCCGGAGATATTGCAGAATGCTTTGCAGATGCAACAAAAGCAAAGGAGCTTCTGGGCTGGGTAGCAGAGAAAAATCTTGAGGATATGTGCCACGATTCGTGGAACTGGCAATCACATAATGTAAACGGATATAAATAAAATATTTTATCTTTACATCATTTTTGTACATTCATCCAAAATGGCAAAATATTCGCATTTTTCCGTATTTATCTGGGAAAATAATGTTGACATTTTGATATGTTTGTTATATAATTACCATAACCGATTTTATCGGAATATGAAAATGGAGGAGATTTCAATGACAAAGAAAATCTTAAGCATTGGTCTTGCTGCTGCCCTCACAATGTCTATGGCAACAGTAGCTATCGCCAGTGCTTCAGCAGTTTCAGCAACTGAGCATTTTGATGGTTCAGATTATGAGACAAACAAGTATTACTTCTATATGCCTGATTCATGGTACAACGCTTACTCAACATCAGCAGGTATCTACTGGTGGAGCGGTGACGGTGCTCCAGAATCATGGGCAGGTTATGCTGCAGACAGCACAGATGTAGATAATCTTTATAGCTGCAATGTACCAAGTAATGTTTCAACAATTATCTGGAACAACACAGTTGATGGTGGTGATGATCCAGAGGATCCAATCAAAAATTGTGCTGCTCAGACAGTTAATATTCCAAGTGAATATTACGAAGCTGGCGACAGCGATTTGTATCCAGATGGTCTTTTCACACCTGACGGTGAAGCAAAAGAAGACTTCAACAATATGATTTATGTTACTGATGCAGAAAAGACAGTTATCAGTACTGACCCAATCAATGAAGGTACAATTACTGCTGGTGGTGAGTGGTTCTACTACTATGGCGATGGCAAGTATGGTGATCAGCCAACTTATGAGCTTGCTCTTGAAAACGGTGGATACTACAATCAGAAAATGTGTACACCAGGTACAACACCAAAGATTACTGGCGATGTTGATCCAACTACAGTACCAACAACAGAGCCAACAACAACAGAGTCAACAACTTCAGCTACAGAAGCTACAACAGAGGCTCCAACTGAAGCACCAACAGATGTTCCATCAGTTCCTGCACTTACTGTAAATGCTACATCAAACTACTTCCCTGAAGCTAAGAGCGAGTACAATGGTGATACAAATCAGGTTACAGTATCTTGCTACTTACAGGCAGACCTCTATCTTGTTAATACACAGTGGTCATTAACATATGATAGTTCAGTACTTACAGCAGTTTCACCTTCAGCTAAAAAGGTAGCTCCAAACATCACTGGTGGTACAGCTAACCAGACATTTGCTGAAGATGGCAGCACAGATAAGAAGATTTTATATGTATATTCTGCAGTAGATGATATTGACAAGAGTGGTAACTTTAAGGATGTAAAGGTATTCTGCACATTCACATTCAATGTAAATGAGGGTGTAGCTGAGGGTACTAACACAACTGTTACACTTGATGTTCAGAACCTCACATTTGCAGATTGTGCTCCATTACCAGATGACCCAGATACAACAAGAGAGATTACAGATACAGAAGTTAAGGTTGTTAATCAGTCAGTTGTTTCTGATAAGGATGCTGAAGTAGTTTCTTCAAAGATTACAGAAATCACAAATTCAACATATGTTCCTGTTCAGCCTACAACAGCAGCTCCAACAACTGATGCTCCAACAGAAGCTCCAACAACAGCTGCACCTACAGCAGCTCCAACAGTTGCTCCAACAGTTGCTCCTACAGTTGCTCCTACAGTAGCACCAATAACTGATGCACCAGCTACAACAGTTGCTCCTGCAACAGATGCTACATCAGCTACAGTAGCTCCAACAACAGTTGCTGCTACAACAAAGGCTACATCAGCTACATCAACAACAGCTAAGTCTTCAACAAACAGCAACAGCAAATCTAATAATTCTTCAGCTGTTCAGACAGGCGAAGCTTCAATGGCAGTAATCATTCTTTCAATTCTTATTGCTGCTACAGGTGTTATGTTTGTTCTTCGCAAGAAGGAAATGTTCTAATTTAAAATTTGAATAGATTTTAAATATAAAGATGGGTTGACCTTAACGGTCAACCCATTTTTACGATTATTCAATAGTTTATGTAAATCCTAAATGAAAAAATGCAAATATGATCAAAATTTGTAATAATGACATTTATAAATCATAAATCATAAATATTATCTTCACCTTTGGCATATTTTTTAACCGCTTCAATAAAAAGCTTGGCGGCTGGATTTGCAATATTTTTTTCCCATGCCATTACATAGGCTATACTGGTATCGGCATCTTCTATTTCAAGCTTATTAGTATATTCTCTTGAAGAAATTTCAGCGACTGAATGTGGGATAATCGGTATTCCAATCCCTGATGCGGCGGCAACATACATTGAGGATATTTCTTCATATGAGCTATCAATTTCAGGTGAAATGTGGAAAGTTCTCAGTAAATCAATTATTTCCATATATACAATAGGGCAAACTGACTCCGATAATAAAAGGATTTTTTCATTGGAAAGCTCCTTAAGGCTGATAGATTTTCTGTTATTACCGAATTTGCCGTTTTTCGTGGTTATTACTGTAAGGCTTTCATAATGGGTGAGTAAGGTTTCAACTCCAGCGTTTTCAGTTACCATATCTCTTGGCATAAAACAGAAATCATATTCTCCAATAATGTCCTGTCGCTTTTCTTTGGCATCAAATGGTCGTACATCAATTACAATGTTCGGATATTGCTTATAGAAGTCTGCAAGACACTTTGTGGGGAATGTTACTGAGGATATGTCACAGCCTATTGTTATCTTGCCCTGACCACCGTTATGCATTTGCTTGATAACTGATTTTGCCTGCTTTAATGTATCAACAATTTCTATTGCATAGGGCAAAAGAGCTTTGCCTTCATTCGATATTATAACATCTCTGTGTGAGCGTGTGAAAAGCTGAACTCCAAATTCTTTTTCTAAATCTCCTATGTATCTGCTTACGGTTGATTGTGATACATAATTTCTGCGTGCCGCCTCGGAAAAATTTAATGTCTGTGCTACTGAAATGAAGCAATTAAGTTGATTAATATCCATATTTATTCACCTGCAAAATATGTTGAATTTTTTATAAAAAAATCTGCTATGCAGAAATGTAATTTTATTATAGTAATATAACAAATTCTGCATTAACTGATATATTGAAAATTATAATTTATTCTGTTATAATTCAAGTATAGCATAAGAATATGCAAAATGTAAATAACTATTTTGTGTTTATATATTTTTGTTTTAACATTATTTTAGTTTCAAGGAGATTTCATTGTATGCAAAAAATTGTTGTTACAGGTATGGGTGCCGTTACACCACTTGGAATTGGTGTTGATAATTATTGGAATAATCTTATTGCAGGACAGTCAGGTATTGATAGAATCCAATGCTTTGACCCATCAGAGCTTGCAGTTCAGGTTGCAGGTGAGGTTAAGAATTTTAATCCGTCAGATTATCTTCCAAAGGATTTAATCAGAAAAACTGATGCATTTATGCAGTATGCGTATATCGCTGCTGAGGAGGCAATCAAGCAGAGTAATCTTGAAATTGAGCCGATGAGAACAGGTATTGTAATGGGTACAGCTATGAGCGGTATTTCTACCATTGCATATACTCAGGACGCACTTTCAGGAGCATCTCATAAAAAGGTTGGCCCTCGTTTTGTACCGAAAATTCTTGGTAATATTGCTGCCGCAAACATTGCGATTGATTATAATATACAGGGTCCAAGCTTTACTGTTAGTACAGCTTGTTCATCAGGCGGAGATGCAATTAATACAGCCTGTATGTGTATTCAGACAGGCAAGGCTGATGTAATGCTTGCTTTAGGTGCAGAATCAGTATTATGTCCGCTTGTAATATATTCCCTTGCAAATGCTAAGGCATTATCAAGAAGAAATGACAGTCCTTCAAGTGCAAGCCGTCCATTTGATGTTACTCGTGACGGATTTGTAATTGGCGAAGGTGGCGGAGCATTAATACTTGAAACTGAGGAACACGCACTTGCAAGAGGTGCAAAAATATATGGTGAGGTTAAAGGCTGTGGCAATACCTGTGATGCACACCATGTAACAGCTCCACATCCAGAGGGAAGAGGGGCAATGGATTGTATGCAGCTTGCGCTTAATGACGCAGGCTTAAACCCTGAGGATATTGGCTATATAAATGCCCATGGAACAGCAACAAATAAGGGAGATTTAGTTGAAACCTCAGCAATTAAGAAGATATTCAGTAACAAGCTTCCATATGTAAGCTCAACAAAGGGAGCAACAGGCCATATGATGGGAGCAGGCGGTATAACTGAGGCAATCACCTGCATAAAGGCGATAGAAACAGGAATAATTCCTCCGACAATAAATCTTACAGAGGTTGACCCTGAGTGTGCAGGAATAGATTTTGTAGCCTGTGAGCCAAAGAAAGCAGATATTAAATATGCTATGTCAAATGCATTTGGCTTTGGCGGACAAAATTCAAGCATTATTGTTGGAAAATATCAGAAATAATTTTTTATTACTAAATGAATTGGCAGAGAGAAATATGTGTTTTCTCTCTGCCGTTAAATTTTATTTGAAAAATAGAATAAAAAACAAAAACACCGCACAAGCTGTGCGGTGTAAAAAACTGATTAAATTAGTCAGCAGTATAAGGAAGTAAAGCAAGGTGACGAGCTCTCTTGATAGCTACTGTGAGGTCACGCTGATGCTTTGCACAAGTGCCAGTTACACGGCGAGGAAGAATCTTGCCTCTCTCAGACATATATCTGCGAAGACGAGCAATATCCTTGTAATCAATGTTTTCAACCTTATCTACACAAAAACCGCAAACCTTCTTGCGAGCTTTTCTGCCACGATTGTTTGGTCTTTCAGCCATTTTGAGTTCTCCTTTCGTGAGAATTATTTAAACTAAGTTATTTGTTATTAGTTAAAATGGTAAGTCATCATCAAGGGGCATTTCCTGAAAATCAGCATTAGAACCGCTTTGATATGATGTAGGTACCTGTGGTGGTGCTGACTGATATGATTGAGAGCCACCATAAGGCTGATTGCCGTATGAAGGTTGTCCACCATAGTTCTGCCCGCCATAAGGCTGAGCATAACCACCGCCACTTGTGTCACGGCGTTCACCTGTAAAGGAAATATTATCCGCAACAACTTCAACAACTGTACGGTTTGTACCATCCTTTGCCTGATAGGTACGGCTCTGAAGCTGACCATCTACGGCAATGAGAGAGCCTTTGCCAAAAAATCTGCAAACAAACTCAGCTGTACTTCTCCAACAAACAATATTGAAAAAGTCCGCTTTGCGTTCTTCGCCGCTTTTAACATAATTTCTGTCAACAGCAATGCTAAAGCTTGTAACGCTTATGCCCGTATTAGTTGTTTTTAACTCTGGATCAGATACAAGTCTGCCCATTAAAATTACTCTGTTTAACATTAGAGTTCCTTTCGTATTTCGGAGATTACCTCCTACAAATGATTATTCGTCTTCCTTCTTGATAATCATAGAACGCATTACGCCATCAGTAATCTTGTAAACACGATCAAGCTCTGCTGGGAACTCAGCTGTGCTCTCAAAATCAAAGAGAACATAATAACCTTCAGCCTCTTTGTTGATAAGGTAAGCAAGCTTTCTTTTGCCCCATTCGTCAACATTCTTTAAAGTGGCATTTTTTTCAATGAGAGCCTTGAATTTTTCAACGATAGCCTGAATACCTTCTTCGCCCTTTTTCATTGATACGATCATTACGGTTTCGTAATTAGCTGTTACTGCCATTTCATTGCACCTCCTTCTGGACATTATGGCGGATTTAACCGCAAGGATTTGTTGTATAACACAACATACTAATTATAACACAAGATTTTGTTTTGTCAAGATTTTTTGCATTTTTTTCTTGCTTTCTATGCCTTAATTCATTTGTTTAACGCATATCTGAGATTATATTGAATGGGTTAAAAATATTATCTGTTTTTTCTTTACAAAATCTCCTTTTTATTGTATTATATTAATGAATATAAATTTCTATGGAGTGTTTATTATGAAACCAAAATATAAAAGAATACTTTTAAAACTTTCTGGCGAATCTCTTGCAGGCAATGAAAAGCATGGTATTGATTTTGATACGGTTCTTAAGATTTGTAAGCCTATTCAGAAATGTGTATATGCAGGTGTTGAGGTAGCTATTGTTGTTGGTGGCGGTAACTTCTGGAGAGGCAGAAGCTCTGGCGATATGGACAGAACAAGAGCTGACCATATGGGTATGCTTGCTACTGCTATTAATGCTTTGGGTGTTGCTGATGCACTTGAACAGCTTGATTTGACTGTTCGTGTTCAGACTGCTATCAGTATGCGTCAGGTTGCTGAGCCTTATATCCGTAACAAGGCTATTCGCCACCTTGAAACAGGTAAGGTTGTAATTTTTGGTTGCGGTACTGGTAACCCTTTCTTTAGTACAGATACTGCCGCTTCACTTCGTGCCGCTGAGATTGAGGCTGATGTAATTATGAAGGCTACTATGGTTGACGGTGTTTATGACTGCGACCCTAAGACTAATCCTGATGCTAAGAAATATGACACAGTTTCTTATCACGAGGTGCTTAATAAGGACCTCGCTGTAATGGATAGTACAGCCGCTTCACTTTGTAAGGACAATAATATTCCTATCCTTGTTTTCAGCATTGAGGACCCTGAGAATATTTACAGAGCTGTTTGTGGCGAGAATATCGGTACACTTGTTACTGGCGATTAATTTATTGAATTTTTATTTGATTAATATATTTACAACTTTTTAGGAGGCAATTATGCAGACACAATTAAAAAAAGCTGATGAAACTATGTCAAGAAGACTTGACCATTTGCGTACTGAATTTTCTGAAATCAGAGCAGGCAGGGCAAATCCTGCTGTACTTGATAAAGTTAAGGTTGATTATTATGGAGCTCCTACTCCTGTTAATCAGCTTGCGGCTGTTTCTGTAACAGAGGCAAGAACTCTTACAATTCAGCCTTGGGATATGTCTGTTTTAAGACAGATTGAAAAGGCTATTCAGACCTCTGATATTGGCATTAATCCACAGAATGACGGCAAGGTTATCCGTCTTATCTTCCCACCGCTTACAGCTGACAGACGAAAAGATATTGTAAAGGATGTTCAGAGAATTGCTGAGGATACAAAGGTTCAGGTAAGAAATGTCCGCAGAGATGTAATTGATAAGCTCAAGGCTATGAAAAAGTCTGGCGAGCTTACAGAGGATGATTTAAAACAGGGCGAGAAAAAGGCTCAGGATCTGACAGATAAATATATCAAAGAGGTTGATAAGGTTTCAGCCGCTAAGCAGAAAGAAATTTTGGAGTTGTAATATGGCTCTTTTTGGAAAAAATAAAAAGGATACTGATAATAGTATTGATATAAGGGAAAATTTGCCTGCCCATGTAGGTATTATTATGGACGGCAACGGCAGATGGGCAAAAAAGCGTGGACTTCCAAGAAGTGCCGGACATTCCGCAGGTGCAAAAACCTTTAGAAAAATTACACGATATTGCTCCGATATTGGTATAAAGTATCTTACTGTCTATGCCTTTTCAACAGAGAACTGGAGAAGACCTGATGAAGAAGTTAATGCACTTATGACTCTTTTTAAGTCGTATCTTGAAGAGGCTCTTGAAGATTTTAAGGATGACAGTATTGTAGTAAGATTTATTGGTGATAAAAGTCAGTTTAACCCTGCATTGCAGAAGCTTATGATTGAAAATGAGGAAAGCTCTAAGGATCGTGATGGTATGGTTCTTAACATTGCAATGAATTACGGTAGTCGTGATGAAATTGTAAGGGCTGTTAAAAACATATGTAATGATGTTCAGAATGGTAAAATTTCTGAAGCATCCATTGATGAAAAGCTTGTTTCTGACTATTTATATACAAGTGGTCAGCCTGACCCAGACCTTATTATTCGTCCAAGTGGTGAATATAGAATTTCTAACTTTATGTTATGGCAATCTGCCTATACTGAATTTGTAATTATGAATAAGCTTTGGCCTGATTTTGATAAGGCTGATCTTGATGAAGCATTAAATATTTTCGCCAGCCGAAACAGGCGTTATGGTGGCGTATAATAGTGAGTTGATTATAGTATGAAATCATTAAAACCCCGTTTGCTGACGGCTTTTATCGGCATTCCTGCGTTAATTTTATTTTTGTTTGTGGCTAACCTTTGGAATCCGATTATGGGTATTACAGTAGCCTTGGCAACTGCATTTATGGTTGGTGAATATCTTAACGCAAATAAATTGTTAAAAAACTACCCTGTAGCTTTTCCTTGTATTGCTGTTTCTTGTCTTATTCCTTTGTTGATAAACACCTCAGCAGTATATGCTATTGTTTTCCTGTTTATGGTGGCTGTTGCTGTTGTAATGATGGCAAAGCATGAAAGTATTAATTTTATGCAGATAGCTTATGCGGTTACAGGTACTTTATTAATAACCTTTGGGATGAGTGCAATTTCAAAAATAAGTATCGGTACTGGTCTGATATTTTACTTTTCTACGATATTTTCTTTACCATGGATGGCTGATGCAGGTGCTTTCTTTGTTGGTGCTACTGTTGGCAAGCATAAATTATGCCCTAAAATCAGCCCTAAAAAAACTGTTGAAGGTGCAGTTGGTGGTGTGATTTTCTGCTTAATCTCTGCTGTTCTGGTTGGATTGATTTTTCAGTTTATAATAATGAAAGAGTTCAGCTTTAATTTTGTTGCATTGATTATACTCAGTATTATTGTTGCACCCTTGTCTATTGTTGGTGATTTGACATTTTCTTTAATTAAGAGAAGTCTTGATATAAAGGATTATGGTTCAATTTTTCCAGGTCATGGCGGTATGCTTGACAGATTTGACAGTATAATTTTTACAGCACCTGTTATGGTAATACTTAATCAGTTTATGCCCTTTTTTCAGTGAGGTAAGAATTTATGTTTAAAAATATTTCTATTTTAGGTTCAACCGGTTCTATTGGAACTCAGACTCTTGATGTTGCAGATAAGCTTAATCTGAATGTTTCAGCACTTACTGCATCAAGTAATATACAGTTGCTTGAAGAGCAGGTGCGTAAATATAAGCCTGAGCTTGCAGTTGTATATAATGAAGATAAAGCGAAGATTTTCAAAGAAAATATTAAGGATACAAATACTAAAGTACTTGCAGGAATGGACGGTCTTATTGAGGCTGCTACAGTTGCTTCTGCTGATTTGGTATTAAATTCTGTAGTTGGAATGGTTGGTTTAAAGCCTACTATTGCGGCAGCAAATGCAAAAAAGGATATTGCTCTTGCAAATAAGGAAACCCTTGTTGCAGGCGGACAGCTTGTTACAGATGCAGTACAGAAAAACAAGGTACAGCTTTTACCTGTTGATAGTGAACACTCAGCAATTTTCCAATGCTTACAGGGAATGCCTGATAAAAAAATGCTAAAAAAACTCATTTTAACCGCATCAGGTGGACCATTTTTCGGCAAGAAATATGATGAATTAAAAAATGTCACAGTTGAGCAGGCACTCAATCATCCAAATTGGAGTATGGGTGCAAAAATTACTATTGATTCAGCGTCAATGATGAATAAAGGACTTGAAATTATTGAAGCAAGATGGCTTTTTGATATGCCAGCTGAAAAAATAGATGTTGTAGTTCATAGGGAGAGCATAATTCATTCCCTGATAGAATATAACGATAACTCAGTAATTGCCCAGCTTGGTTTGCCTGATATGAGAATACCTATCCAGTATGCTATTACATACCCTGAAAGATATGAATCTCCGGTAGGTGAGCTTAGTTTGGCACAAATTGGAAAAATGACATTTTTTGAGCCTGATTATGAAACCTTCAAATGTCTGAGAGCCTGCAAAAAGGCACTTGATATGGGTGGAATTGCAACAGCAGTTGCAAACGGAGCGAACGAAGAAGCTAATCGACTTTTCAGAGAAGGCAAGATTTCATTCCTTGAAATTGGTGAGCTTGTTATGGGAGCGATTGAAAATATAAATAATTTTGAGCCAAAAACAGTAGATGATGTATTAAAAGCTGATAATATGGCGAGAAATTATGTTATTGAAAAAGTATGATAAATGATTACAAATTCAGTTGAGGTAATTAACAACTGATTGTAAATCATATAATAAAATAAATTAATTTTTACTGTTATGGTAATTTGATTTGGAGTTGAGATTCTTAATATGCAGATTCTTATTGGCATTGTGCTTGCTGTCATAGCGGTTTTAATGTTTGAGCTTATTATTTTTTCACACGAATTTGGTCATTTTATTACTGCCAAAAAATCTGGTGTAAAGGTGAATGAATTTGCCCTTGGTATGGGTCCGAAGATTTTTGGATTTACCAAAGGTGAAACAGCTTATACCCTCAGATTGTTTCCGATTGGCGGATTTTGTGCAATGGAGGGCGAGGACGAGGACAGTGCAGAGCCTCGTGCCTTTAATAATGCTAAGATATGGAAAAGAATGATAATCATAGTCGCTGGTGCGGTAATGAATATTATTCTTGGATTTATCCTGATGTTTATATTTGTAGTTCAGGCTAATGGCTATGTATCAACAACCGTAAGCGGATTTTATCCCAATTCCGTAACAGCTAATTGCGGACTTATGGAGGGAGATGAGATAACCGAAATTAATGGTTATTCAATTATAAATTCCAGAGATTTGCAGTTTGCTATGGCAACACTAAATTGCACAGAGGTTGACGGTACAACACTTGAAATTTACAAGCAGGATTGTGCCTCTGAGGCAACCTCGTACTATTCTGATATTATCCGTTCAGATGAAAATATAACAGAAGATAAAGCCGAGGAGTTATATAAAATACTTGTGGACGGATGTAAAAAAATAAATGCGACAACTGACAAAGAATCTGCTTATGGGATTTTAACTGATATTTGCACCTCTATCCGCAAGGAATATGACGGTGGCAAGGCAGAAATACCGACTATTAATGAGAGAGAAGCCCGCAAAAGATATACGGCTGATGTCAAGGTTTTGCGTGATGGACAGAGCTTGGAATTGACTAATGTTCAGTTTTATACCTTCTATGCAAGCAAAGAGGACCAAGAGGCTGAAAAAACGAGTGTAGCATTTGATTTTTCAGTTGAGCCTATTGAAAAAAATGTCGGTACAGTTATTTCTCAGACAGTATCAGGTGCTTGGTCAATGGCAAAAATGGTATGGACTTCGCTTGTATGGCTTGTACAGGGCAGATTTTCATTTAGTGAGCTTTCAGGACCTGTCGGAATTGCAACAGCAGTAAAATACACAGCATCTCAGGGCTTGCAGACGAGCTTTACAGATGCAGTAAACAATATATTATATCTGATGATTTTAATTACAGTAAATCTCGGCATTGTAAATATGTTGCCATTTCCTGCACTTGACGGCGGAAGATTTGTATTTTTGATAATTGAAGGAATATTCAGAAAGCCAATCCCACGCAAGGTTGAGCAATATGTCAATGCAGCAGGACTTGCACTTCTTATGATGTTTATGTTTATCATTTCTGTAAAAGATGTGTGGCAGCTTGCAACAGGAACAATGCCTGGTATGTAGTTGGAGGAAATTATGGGTAGTAAAATTCAGGTGACAGCAAAAAATGTAAAAATCGGCGGTGGAGCTGATATTGCTGTTCAGTCAATGTTAAATATTCCCTCTACTGATATAGAGGGTTCTGTAAAACAGGCTAAGGAGCTTGAGGCGGCAGGCTGTAAAATTATCAGAGCCGCAATTCCTGATATGGATGCTGTAAAGCTTATCCCTGCATTAAAAGAGGCTGTTGATGTTCCAATAGTTGCAGATATTCATTTTGATTATAAGCTTGCTTTGGAGGCTTGTGCGGCAGGTATTGATAAAATCAGAATAAATCCTGGAAATATTGGTTCAGATGATAGGGTACAGGCAGTTGCTGATGCTTGCAGGTCAAGAAATATTCCAATAAGAATTGGTGTAAACTCTGGTTCTCTTGAAAAGGAGATACTTGCAAAATATGGTCATCCAACTCCTCAGGCATTGTGTGATAGTGCTTTGTATCACGCATCCTTGCTTGAAAAATTTGATTTTAATGATATAGTTTTATCAATGAAAAGCTCAACTGTATCTACTATGATTCAGGCTTATGAGTTGGCTTCACAGCAATGTGATTATCCATTACATCTTGGCGTTACTGAGGCTGGCACAGAGAGAATGGGTATTATTAAATCTGCGGCAGGAATTGGTTCTTTATTGCTGCATGGAATTGGTGATACTATCAGAGTTTCACTTACTGCTGACCCGGTTAAGGAAGTTTATGCTGCTTATGATATTTTAAAGGCTTTGGATATTAATAAAAGCGGTGTGCAGTTTGTATCCTGCCCAACCTGCGGAAGAACAAGAATAAATCTTGTAAAAATCGCAAATGAGGTTGAGGAAAGGCTTGGTGGCTGTAATAAAAATATAAAGGTTGCAGTTATGGGCTGTATAGTAAACGGTCCTGGAGAGGCAAGGGAAGCAGATATTGGTATTGCAGGCGGAGTAGGAAGCGGACTTGTATTTAAAAAGGGAGAAATTCTCTATAAAGTTCCAGAGGACAAGCTTGTTGATGCACTTATGGAAGAAATTGAAAAGCTGTAAGGCTAAATATTATAAAAATAGATTACTTATAAATACTGCAAGGTGGAAAAATTCTGCCTTGCAGTATTGACAGCGTGGGGAAAATATGGGTAAAAAATTAGGCGATGTTTTAAATTCTGTTTTTGGCGATATTGGTTTAAATCCGATAATTGCTGATGGAGTTATATCAAAACTTAATATAAATACCTCGGCTCGTTCAGTTACCTTTTGGATAAACTATAGCGGGCTTATTGAGCGTAATTTGCTTTTTGATACTGAGCGTAAAATCAGCAAGGTGCTTAATTCAGCTACAGAAATAAAGCCGAGATTTCCTGAAAATACTTTTTCAGCAGAATATTTTCCTCAGCTATATCTTGCTGTTAAGCGAGAAATACCAAGTATTAACGGTACATTAAATAACGCAGAAGTACGATTTGAAAATAATACACTTGTTATTAATCTGCTTAATGGTGGAAAATCCCTGCTTGATGCAAAGGGGTTTGACAAAGCACTTATAAAGCGAGTTGCTGAAGAATTTGGCTTGCATATTAATGTTCAGTATTCAGGTACATTTGAGATTGAGGCTGATAGTGATGAATACAGGGCAAGTATAAAAAATGCCGAGGAGCATATGCAGAGAGAGCAAATGCAGAAAGCAGCAGAGTTTTATAAGGAAGAAGAGGACAATGCAAAACAGGCACAGCAGGCATCTGCTGAAAATGTGCTTACTGAGGTCGAGATAAGAGAGGGCAAGTACCTTACACCACAGATTATACAATCATCAATCCGTCCGTTGTACGGACGCACGATTAGAGGAAAAATGATTCCGATTAGCTCCATAGCAGTAGATTCCGGCAAGGTTGTTGTATGGGGCGATGTTTTTGATATTGAGAAAAAAGTCACCAAATCAGGTGATAAAAATATATTTACAATAGATATTACTGACTACACAGGTTCTACAACTGTAAAGGTTTTTAATTCTGTAAAAGAAACAGAAATAATTGACAGCATTAAAAAGGGCAGTACCATAGTTGCAATGGGTGATGTTGAATATGATAAATATGCAGGCGAGCTTGTGCTGAATGCACGCTCCATTGGTACGGCAGAAAAGGTTAAAATTGTAGATAAGGCAGAAAAAAAGCGTGTTGAGCTTCATTTGCATACAAATATGTCAATGATGGATGCATTGACCTCAGCAGGTGATTTGGTTAATCGTGCCTATAAGTGGGGACACAAGGCTATTGCTATAACTGACCATGGTGTTGCACAGGCATTTCCTGATGCAATGAAGGCAGCAGACAAAATCAATAAGGATGAAGAAAAAATCAAGGTTATCTATGGTGTAGAGGCTTATTTTATGGATGACCTTGTTGAATCAGTTGTTGGTGAAGGCGATACTCCGTTTGACGGAACATTCATTTGCTTTGACCTTGAAACAACAGGCTTATCTGCCAAAAGAGATAAAATTACAGAGATAGGAGCTGTAAAGGTTGTTAATGGTGAGATTACAGAAACATTTTCAACCTTTGTAAATCCGCAAATTCCAATTCCTAAGAAAATAACTCAGCTTACAGGTATAACAGATGATATGGTAAAGGATGCACCGTCACAATCAGAGGCGGTTAGTGCATTTCTTGAGTTTGCAGGTAATAATGTATTGGTTGCACACAACGCACCGTTTGATACTTCATTTATCCGTCAGGCGTGCGAAAATATGGGTGTGGAATATAATTATACTTCAATAGATACGGTTGCTATTGCAAGAGCCATACTTACTGATATAAAAAATGTCAAGCTTGATACAGTTGCAAAGTATCTCAGACTTGGAGAGTTTAATCATCATCGAGCAACTGATGATGCTGAAATGCTTGCAAATATATTTATAAATTTCTGTAATCGTCTGCGTGATGACTACGGAATTACAAAAACTAATGAAATCAACACAAAAATTGCTGGTGGTGATTTCAAAAAGCTGCCGACCTATCATCAGATTATTCTTGTAAAAAATCTTGCAGGACTTAAAAATCTGTACAGGTTGATTTCATATAGTCATCTGAATTATTTTTATAAAAAACCGAGAATACCTAAGAGCGAGCTTGTAAAGTACAGAGAAGGACTGATAATTGGTTCTGCTTGCTGTGCAGGACAGCTTTATGATGCAATTCTTAAGGGAAAGCCTTGGGGTGAATTGAAGCAGATAGCATCTTTTTATGATTATCTGGAAATTCAGCCTACAGGTAATAACTCATTTATGTTGAGAAATGGTCAATTTGAGAGCGAAGAGGAGCTTCATGAAATTGACAGAACTATTATAAAGCTTGCCAATGAGCTTGGTAAGCCTGTTTGTGCAACCTGTGATGTACATTTTATGGACCCACACGATGCAGAATACAGGAAGGTGCTTATGGGCGGTGGAATGGGCTTCAAGGATGCAGAGGATCAGGCTCCGCTTTATTATAGAACAACAGCCGAAATGCTAAAGGAATTTGAATGGCTTGGCAAGGATAAGGCGTATGAATATGTAGTGGAAAATCCAAATAAAATTGCTGATATGTGTGAAAGCATAAGACCTATTCCAAAAGGAACATTCCCTCCTAATATTGAGGGTGCTCAGGAACAGCTGATTGATATTACATGGAAAAGAGCTAAGGCAAAATATGGTGACCCTCTTCCTGATGTTGTTAAGGCAAGGCTTGACAAAGAGCTTAATTCTATCACAACATACGGTTTCTCTGTGCTTTATATGACCGCTCAGAAGCTTGTTGCTGACAGCGAGGCTCATGGTTATCTGGTAGGTTCAAGAGGTTCAGTTGGTTCTTCATTTGTCGCTACAATGTCAGGTATTTCTGAGGTTAATCCGCTTTGTCCGCATTATGTTTGCCCAAAATGTAAGCATTGCGAATTTATCGAGGACGGCAGTTATGGTTCAGGCTTTGATATGCCTCCAAAGGATTGCCCTGAATGTGGAACACGAATGGATCAGGACGGTCACGAAATACCGTTTGAAACCTTTCTTGGCTTCAAGGGCGACAAGGTTCCTGATATAGATTTGAATATCAGCGGTGAATATCAGTCAAAGTCACACCGCTATACAGAAGAGCTATTCGGAAAGGATAATGTATTTAAGGCGGGTACAATTTCTACTGTTGCAGAAAAGACTGCATTCGGATATGTAAAAAAATATGCGTCAGAGCGTGGAATACCTTTGCATAAGGCTGAGGAAAAGAGGCTTGCAATGGGTTGTACAGGTGTTAAAAGGACTACAGGTCAGCACCCTGGCGGAATGGTAGTTGTGCCGAGAACTAATGTTGTATATGATTTCTGTCCGGTGCAGCATCCTGCAAATGATGTAAATTCTGATAATATTACAACGCATTTTGATTTCCATTCTATCCACGATACTATTACAAAGCTTGATGAGCTTGGACACGATGTGCCGACTATTTATCATTATCTTGAAGAATATACAGGTATCCCTGTTATGGATGTTTCAATGAGTGACCCAGATGTAATTTCTCTTTTTACATCTCCAAAGGCTTTGGGTGTTACTGCGGAGGATATAGATTGTCAGACAGGAACACTCAGTATCCCTGAATGCGGAACAAGCTTTGTAAGAGGAATGTTGACGGAAGCTAAGCCGAAAACCTTTTCAGACCTTTTACAGATTTCAGGGCTTTCTCATGGTACGGATGTTTGGCTTGGAAATGCTCAGGAGCTTATCCACAATGGAACCTGCACAATTTCAGAGGTTATTGGTACTCGAGATTCAATAATGACCTATCTTATGCACAAAGGTCTTGACCCAAGTATGTCATTTAAAATTATGGAAATTGTACGAAAGGGAAACGCCACTAAATTGTTGACAGAGGAGCATTTTAAGGCTATGAAAGAGCATAATGTGCCACAGTGGTATATAGATTCCTGTATGAAAATTAAGTATATGTTCCCTAAGGCTCACGCAGCCGCCTATATGATAGCGGCATTGCGACTGGGCTGGTACAAGGTTCACAGACCACTTGAATATTATGCGGCATATTTTACTGTAAGAAGTGATAACCTTGACGGTGGTATAATAATGAAAGGTCAGAAGGCGGTTCGTGATAGAATGAATAATATCAAACAAAAGCAGGCGGCACACGAAGCATCTGCAAAGGATGATGCTGAGTTTGGTATTTTACAAATTGTAAACGAAATGCTTGCAAGAGGCATTGAAACACTGCCTATTGATGTATATAAATCAAGAGCGACACAGTTTGTTGTTGAGGATGGTAAAATCAGATTGCCATTTTCAACTATTCCGGGACTTGGTGGAGCGGCTGCTGTTTCTCTTGAAGAAGCAGGCAAAAATAATACATATCTGTCTATTGAGGATATGCAGATAAAAACAAAGGTTTCAAAGGCTATTATTGAAAGCCTGAGAGAGCTTGGGGTGCTTAACGGTATGCCTGAAAGCTCTCAGATGTCATTATTTTAAGAGGTGATAATTGAATGAAAAGACTTTTTTCGATCAAAAATGTTCTTTTGTGCATAACATTTACCGTATTTTTGCTATTCATAAAGGATAATCTTGATATTGTCGGTAATGTATTTTCTACCACTGCAAAAATATTAACTCCGTTTATTATAGGATTTTTTATCGCCTATATATTGAATTATCCATTCAAATTTTTTGAAACTAAAGTATTCGGTAAAATGGGGCAGAAAAGGGAATTTATGAAAAAATTTCGTAAACCGTTTTCAATCATTATTACCTATCTGCTTGTTTCTGCCTTAATAGTTGTGTTAATCTGGATTGTTGTTCCTCAGATAGCAAGCAATATTTCAAGCTTGATTAGTAATATGCCAAGTTATATAAATTCTCTTATGACGAGAATACACGAATTTGTTGCTTTTCTTAATGAAAGATTTGCTATTCAGATAGATGAAACATCTGCTTTAGATAATATTTACACTCAGATTGAAAGCTATTTCACAAATGATAAGCTTGTTAATATTGCTGGTGAAACTACAAATGCAGTAATGAATATTATTATGAGTACCACAACAGGTTTATATAATTTCCTTATGGGTGTTATTATATCAATATATTTCCTGTCAGCAAAGGAACAGCTTTGTGGACAGATAAAGAAAATTGCAGTTGCTTATATTCCTATCAAATATTTACCAAAGGTATATGAAATTGTTGATATTACAGATACCAAGTGCGGTCGTTTTCTGGTTGGTGATATAATTGATGCGGCATTTGTCGGTTGTTTGCATTTTGTAATTTTATCATTACTTAATATTCCATATACACCTCTTATTTCTGTCCTTGTTGGTGTCACAAATATTATACCTTTCTTTGGACCTATTATTGGTACAGTTCCGAGTGCATTAATACTTGTTATTATTGACCCATTGTCTGCACTTATTTTCCTTGTTATAAATATGGTAATTCAGCAGTTAGACGGTAATCTGTTTAAGCCTAAGATTATTGGTAGTCAGGTTGGACTTTCAAGCTTCTGGGTATTGTTCAGCGTTTTAGTAGGCAGTGCATTGTTTGGTATTCCTGGAATGGTTCTTGGAACACCAATTTACGCAGTAATTTATTACCTCGTCCGCAAAAATGTTTATAATAAAATTGAGGATAAGGGAAAAATTGCAAAAGAGGCTCTTGAATTTGAGGTTCTGAACTATGCAAAGATTGCTGAGGAGCAAAAGCGATTAAGAGAGGAAAGGGAAAACCAGCAGAGAGAGCGAATTAAAAGGCTTATTCATCTTGAAAAATTTGGCTCATCAGATAATGAGTCTGATACAGATTCTGAAAATAAATCTGATAAGGAATAATAAATCGGCTTTGATATGCTGTCAGTTTTTGCTGAAAAGCAATAATAAGTATTTTATATTTGACAAATTATAAATTGTATGTTAATATAGTAACGCATTAACAATTTAGCGTACTAAAGTATTTGGGGAGATTTGAATGAAGAAGTATATTAATATTACTCCTGAGGGAACAAAAGATTTTCTTTTTGCCGAATGTTCTGCTATGGATGATGTATGCGGTAAAATTGAAGCTGTCTTTTGTAAAAGAGGTTTTAAAAAGGTTACTACTCCTGGAATTGAATTTTATGATGTATTTTCTGTTCCTTGCAGCGGTATTTCTCAGGAATCAATGTTTAAGACAGTTGATAACAAAGGCAGATTGCTTGTTGTTCGTCCTGATTCAACATTGCCTATTGCAAGAATGGTTGCTTCTCGTCTTAAAAACAGCACCTTGCCTGTAAGATTATATTACAAGCAGGCTGTATATCAGAATAATCCTACACTAACAGGCAGAAGAAATGAGCTTATGCAAATGGGTGTTGAATTGCTTGGAGTAGAGGGCAAGAGGGCAGACCTTGAAATTCTTACTACTGCAATTCAGGCGATTTCTGCTGTTGAAGATGATTTCAGAATTGAGCTTGGTCATTCAGCAGTTTTTGATGCACTCTCAGATGAGCTTGATATAAATGAAGATTTCAAAGAAAAACTCAGAGTTTCTATTGAAGGCAAGAATTATTCTGCATTAAATAATCTGCTTGATAAGCTTGAGCCATGTAAGGAAGTTCAGGCAATTAAAAGCTTGCCGTCACTTTTTGGCGGTGAGGAAATTTTTGAGAAGGCTTATGAAATATGTGAGGGTACTCAGGCTCAGGAGGCACTTGAATATTTACATATGATTTATAATAACCTTGCTCCGCTCGGACTTGGTGATAAGATAATAATTGACCTTGGTTTGGTACAGAGAAATGACTATTACACAGGAATTGTGTTTACAGGTTATGTAAATGGAATTGGTGATGCGGTATTGTCAGGCGGACGATATGACAAATTACTTTCAGAATTTGATGCCCCTATGGGTGCGGCAGGTTTTGCGATTGATACAGATGCAATTTCATTGAAAAAGCTGTCAGACAATGTCAGCTATTCTGATAATCCTGATGTTCTGGTATTTGCAGAGGACGGACACGAGATTGAGGCAATAAAGCTTGTTGAAAAGCTGAATGATGAAGAGGGAATAAAGGCTCAGTTCAGCGTTCTGGCAACTCTTGAAGAAACACAAGCCTTTGCTGAAAAGCGTGGAATCAAAGAAATCAGAATAGTTAAGTAATAGAGGTAAAAATATATGAAACCAATCAGAATTGCTCTTACAAAGGGCAGACTTGAAAAAACAACAATAGAATTATTTGAAAAAATCGGATATAATTGCGATGAGGTAAAAAACAAGGGCAGAAGACTTATTCTTCCAGTTGGAAATAATGATTTTGAAGTAGTGCTTGCAAAGGCAGCGGATGTTATCACATATGTTGAGCATGGTGTGTGTGATTTGGGCGTAGTTGGCAAGGATACAATTCTTGAAAACGGCAGTTCATTTTATGAATTGCTTGACCTTGGATTTGGAAAATGCAGATTTGCTTTGGCTACAAAAAAAGATTTTGATTTTTATAAGGGTTATAATACAAAGACTATTGCAACAAAATATCCGAATGTAACACGCTCATTTTTTGATGACAAAAATATGGATATAAGAATAATTAAGATTGAGGGTTCAGTTGAGCTTGCTCCGCTTGTAGGACTTGCTGACGGTATAGTTGATATTGTAGAAACAGGCTCAACATTAAAGGCAAACGGACTTGAAGTAATCGAGTGGGTAACAGATATTTCCGCAAGATTGATTGCTAACACAGCAAGTCTTAAGCTTAGAAAAAATGAAATTGAAGAACTTCAAATGAAATTGGAGGCTGTAACAAAATGATAACTACTGTAACAGCAGACGGCAAAAAAGAATATGAATTTATAGATATGCTCAAGAAAAGAGCAGAAAACTCCGGTAATGATGTAACACCGATTGTATCTGAAATAATTGAAAATGTAAGAGAAAATGGCGATAAAGCGGTATATGATTATACTGTAAAATTTGACGGTAAGGCACCTGAAAATGCAGAAATCCCATTAAGTGAGATAGATGAGCTAATTTCAAAGTGCGACAAGGACTATATCGAAACCATTAAGAAAGCAGCGACAAATATAGCTGATTTTCATAACAGACAGGTTCAGCAGAGCTGGCTTACAACCAAAAATAACGGTGTAATAATGGGACAGAGAATAAGAGGACTTAAAAGAGTGGGTATCTATGTTCCTGGTGGCACAGCGGCTTATCCGTCATCAGTTCTTATGAATGCAATTCCTGCAAAAATTGCAGGTGTAGAGGAAATTATAATGTGTACACCTCCTCAGAAGGACGGTACTCCTAATCCTAATATTATTGCTGCTGCAAAAATTGCAGGTGTTGACAGGATATTCCTTATGGGTGGTGCTCAGGCAGTTGCGGCACTTGCATATGGTACTGAAACTGTCCCAAAGGTTGATAAGATTGTAGGTCCTGGTAATATATTTGTTGCTACAGCTAAAAAGTTGCTTTATGGTACTGTTGATATTGATATGATAGCAGGTCCGAGTGAGATTCTGATTGTAGCGGATGAAACCGCAAATCCAAAGTATCTTGCCGCTGACCTTATGAGTCAGGCTGAGCATGATAAGCTTGCATCTTCAATTCTTTTGACAAATAGTGCTGAAATTGCTGAAAAAACAACAGAAGAGCTTGCTCGTCAGATTGAAACCCTTTCAAGAAAGGAAATAATTTCAGCATCACTTGATAATTTTGGTGCAATAATTGTTTGTAGTGATATTGAACAGGTAATCGACTTTGCAAATGAGCTTGCACCTGAGCATCTTGAGGTATGCTGTAAAAATCCAATGGAGTATGTTGGAAAGCTTGACAATGCAGGTTCAGTATTCCTTGGAAATTACAGTCCTGAGCCACTTGGAGATTATTTTGCAGGTCCTAACCATGTATTACCAACAAGCGGAACAGCAAGATTTTTCTCACCGTTATCAGTTGACAGCTTTGTTAAAAAATCAAGCTTTATTTACTATACAGAAGATGCCCTCAGAAAAGACGCTGAGGATGTTATCAGATTTGCCGATACTGAGGGACTTACAGCACATGCAAATTCAATTAAAGTCAGATTTGATTTGTAATACAGTTTGATTTTATATTTATATATATACAGAAAATTTTGAATTTTATTTAAGGCAACACCGTATATATTAAATTGTGCGGTATTGCCTTTATAAACTATAGTTTATTTTAAGGAAGTTTTTCAATGAATTACGAATTGAATAAAAAGATTAAGGAGCTTGAGCCTTACGAACCGATAAGCGGTACATATAACATAAGACTTGATGCCAATGAATGTCCTGTGAATTATCCGCAAGAGTTAATGGAGCAGGTGAGAGAGGCTGTTGATAATGTATTATTCAACCGCTATCCTGACCCACTTGCTGTGGAACTGATTAATTCATTTTCAGAATATTATGGGATAGATTCAAAATATGTTACAGCAGGAAACGGTTCTGACGAGCTTATTTTTCTTATTGAGTCCGCTTTTATGGAAAAAGGCGATAAAATGCTTGTTGTTGCTCCTGATTTTTCAATGTATAAATTTTATTCTTCTATTTGCGAAACAGAGTGCGAAACATTTATTAAAGATGAAGAGCTGAATATTGATATTGATGCTTTGATAAGAAAAATTAATGATGATAAAATAAACCTTGTTATATTTTCAAATCCATGCAACCCTACAGGTCAGGGAATAACTGCTGACGAGGCAAGAAAGCTGGTAAGCTCAGTAAATGCTCTTGTTATACTTGATGAGGCATATATGGACTTCTGGAATCAAAGCTTATTGAACGAGGTTCAGAATTATTCAAATCTGATAATTTTCAGAACTGCATCAAAGGCGATTGGCTCAGCCGCTCTCAGACTTGGCTTTGCAGTAGCTAACGAAACTATTTCAAAGGCTGTTAAAGCGGTTAAATCTCCGTACAATGTGAACAGTATTTCTCAGGCTGTGGGTACAGTTATCTACAAAAATAAAGAATATTTGGAGAACCGCAAGAATTTAATTGTAAATAACAAGGAAATGCTGTATAATGATTTAACAAAACTTGCTGATAACAGAGATGATTTTAAGGTTTACAACAGTTGTGCAAACTTTATTTTCATAAAAACACCTTTTGGCAAGGATTTGTGGGAATTTCTAAAAGCTAATTCCATTGTAATAAGATATATGGGTGAGTTTATAAGAATTTCTGTAGGCACTAAGGAAGAAAATGACGAAGTTATCAGATGTATTAAGGAATATTTTGCGAGGTAAGCTATGCGTTGTGCTAAGGTTGACAGAAAAACCAAGGAAACAGATATTAAACTTGAATTAAATCTTGACGGTGGAGAAATATCCATTGATACCGGCATTGGATTTTTCAATCATATGCTAAATTCCTTTGCAACACATGGCGGATTTGGTCTTGTTGTCAATGTAAAGGGTGACCTTGAGGTTGACGAACATCATACTATTGAGGATACAGGCATTGTCCTTGGTAAGGCATTTGCTGAGGCTCTGGGCGATAAAAGCTCAATCGACCGTTTCGGCAGTTTTTATGTTCCTATGGATGAGGCACTTGCATTTGCATCTGTTGATATAAGTGGTCGTCCTTATCTGGTTTTTGATGCTGACTTTCCTCAGGCTGTTTGTGGCGGATATGATTGCTCTATGACTGTAGAATTTATGCGTGCTTTTGCTTTTAATGCTGGTATTACCTTGCATATGAAATCAGTTTACGGAGATAATTCGCATCATATTACCGAGGCTCTTTATAAGGCGGTTGCTCATTCACTGAGAATTGCCGTTAAGCAGAATTCTTCAAATAAACCTCTTTCAACAAAGGGAGTGCTGTAAATGATTATTTTACCTGCTATTGATATTAAAGACGGAAATTGTGTACGACTCTTTAAGGGTGATTATGCTACTGTAGAAAAGGTTGCTGAGTCACCATATATTGCCGCTCAGCGTTTTGCTGATGCAGGTGCCAAGTGGATGCATATGGTTGACCTTGACGGTGCAAAGGATGCTAAGCTTGTTAATGCAGATTTGATTGCTGATGTTGCAAAATCCTCAGGCTTATCTGTTGAGGTTGGCGGTGGTATTCGTGATATGAATGCTGTAGAATATTACCTTTCCAGAGGAATTGACAGAGTAATTCTTGGTTCAGCCGCAGTAAAAAATCAACAGCTTGTTATTGATGCGGTCAAGGCATATGGTGATAGAATTGTTGTCGGAATAGATGCCAAGGACGGAATGGTGCGTGCTGAGGGCTGGCTTGATAATTCTGAAATAAACTACATTGAGCTTGCTAAGAAAATGGAAGCAGTTGGAGTAAAGACAATAGTATTTACTGATATTGACCAGGACGGAACTCTTGAAGGACCAAATCTTAAACAGCTTGATGACCTTGCAAATGAGGTTTCCTGCAATATTATTGCAAGTGGCGGAGTTGCTGTACTTAAGGATATTATTAATCTTTCAGAATTAAATGTTTATGGTGCAATTTGCGGAAAGTCCATTTACTCAGGTACACTTGATTTAACTCAGGCACTTGAAATTGCACACAGGGTTAAATAAGAGGTACAGAAGTATGGATTTAGATAAATATTTTGCAAAAGCAGAGCTTATTCCTGCAATAGTACAGGAAAAATCTACAGGCGAGGTTTTAATGCTTGCTTATATGAATCGGGAAAGTATGCAGAAAACCTTTGAAACAGGATATACATGGTTTTGGTCACGCAGTAGGCAGGAGCTTTGGAACAAGGGTGCTACATCAGGACATTTGCAGAAGGTAATTGATATTTATGCTGATTGCGATGATGATACCTTGCTTATAACAGTTGAGCAGACAGGTGCCGCCTGTCATACAGGAAATCATACCTGTTTCTTTAAAAAATTAAAATAATAAAAAATAATGAGGTAATATATAATGAATGACAGAGAAATACTTTCTGAATTGTATGCAACAGTAGAAAACAGAAGAGATAACCCAAAGGAGGGTTCATACACCTGTTATCTGCTTGACAAGGGACTTGACAAAATCCTTAAAAAGGTTGGCGAGGAATGTAGCGAAACAATAATTGCCGCTAAGAATAATGATAACAGCGAAACAGTATATGAAATTGCTGATTTGCTTTATCATCTTACAGTAATGATGGTTAAGCAGGGCATACCGCTTGAAGATGTTCTTGCTGAGCTTGACAAGAGAACTGAAAAAACAGGAAATTTAAAACAGTTCCATATTGTTGACAAAAATTCTTAAGCAAAATATAAGCCCTATGACCGAAAAGTCATAGGGCTTTAAATGAAATATATTATTTAATAAATAATTAAGTATCAAATTAAGCGTGCGTGAGAGTGAATTCAGCAACAGCCTTTTTGAAATTGTCATCAGGCTCTGATTCTAAAATCAGCTCAAAAGGCTTTGAAATATCAATAGCAAACACACCCATTAATGAATGAGCATCAACAGTATAATCACCGCTTTTAATCATCATCATTGTGTTTGGAAAATGGGCAAGTGTTTCAAAAATTTCAATCAGTCCATTTTTGCTTTTTACAGCAACTGGCATTGAGAACAATTAATGTCACCTCCGACACTTTTTTATTTTCTTGTTTTTATCTTATCATTTATCTTTAAGATAATCAATATATAATTACCAATTTTTTTAAATTCAACTTTTTAACTAAAAAAGGATGACAAAATTATGAATTTTAATATAGTTACGCTCGGATGCAAGGTTAATCAGTATGAATCGCAGGCAATGCGTGAGGATTTGCTGAAAAATGGCTTTTTATTGTCTGAAAACAAAGATATTGCCGATATTACAATAATAAACAGCTGTACTGTTACCGCTGTAAGTGATGCAAAAAACCGTAAATTATTAAATAAAGTACGAAGATTAAATCCAGATGGAATTATTGTGCTTACTGGCTGTATGCCTCAGGCATTTCCTGACGAAGCTGAAAACTTTAAAAATTGTGATATTGTGCTTGGCAATGCAAAGCGTGCTGAGCTTGTTCCAGCTATAAGAAAATTTATTGCTGACTCAAACAAAAATATTGCTATATCTGAGCATATTGCTAAGGGTGAGCCTTTTGAAAATCTTTCAGTTTCTTCATTTGGTGAACATACTCGTTCATTTATAAAAATCGAGGACGGCTGTAACAGATTTTGCTCCTACTGCATTATACCATATGCTCGTGGCAGAGTGCGTTCAAAACAGCTTTCAGACTTGAAAGCAGAAATTGAAACGGTTGCAATGAATGGTTACAAGGAAGTTGTATTGGTAGGTATAAATCTTTCTGCTTATGGACTTGATGAAAATTTTAATCTTGCAGATGCTGTAGAGTGTGCTTGCTCTGTTGAGGGGATAGAAAGAGTAAGACTTGGTTCGATTGAGCCTGAGCGAATGGACAGGGAAATGATAGCAAGATTAGCTGCTCAGCCGAAGTTCTGTCCTCAGTTCCATTTATCATTGCAGAGTGGTTGCGACAAAACACTAAGTGATATGAACAGACATTACACTTCTGGTGAGTATGCTGAGATTGTTAATAATTTGCGTAATGCCTTTGAAAATTCCTCAATTACTACAGATGTAATGGTTGGTTTTGCAGGTGAAACTGAAGAAGATTTTGAAAATTCAATGCAGTTTGTAAAAAATATTGGATTTGCAAAGGTTCATGTTTTTCCATATTCCCAGAGAAAGGGTACTGTAGCGGCAGATAAGCCAAATCAGGTTGCCCCACAGGAAAAGGAAAGACGGGCAAAGCTTATGGGAATTGCCGTTGATAAATCACGCAAAGAATTTTTAGATACTCAGGTTGGCTTGGTTGAGAATGTACTCATAGAACGCAACAGGCGTGGCTACCTTGAGGGCTATACCAAAAATTATACTCCTGTACATATTATTTCAGAAAATTCTGAGCTTTGTGGATTAATAAAAAATGTAAAAATTACTAAGAGCTTTGATGATTATTGTGAGGGCGAATTAGTTTAATTTTTTAGTAAGATTACTTATTTCTGAACTGCTTGTTTCAGCAGTAAGGCTGTTATAGCTGTATAGCATAAAGCCGTTTGCAATTTGATTATTTTTAATGATTTCATATTCCTGAGAAAGTATGTCATCTGAATTTTTCCAGGTGTTGCTGTCATTGTCTGTTCCTGCCTTATAGCCTGCCAGACCAATATACAGCTTCACATTGTCTGCATAATCAAGATTGCTCCAGCTTTCAAGTGAATTTTCAAATGTAAGTGCAGGGTTTTCAAGACTGAAATATATTTGCGGACAGATATAATCTATGTATCCCTTGCAACTGCACCATAATTTTACATCTGCATATAGCTTATCATTATTGTATATATTGCCTTGTGGTGAAATTCCAAATTCAATTTTATTGCTTGTATTATGTATGGTTCGGTAAATATTGCAGATAAGCAGGCTTACATTGGCTTTTCTCCAGTTTTCAATATCCATTGAATTATTATCAGAGCCAATATTATTCAAATATTCCTGATAGCTTTCCTTGTCCTGATTTCCCATATCTGGAGGATAAAAGTAATCATCAAATTGAATTGCATCTACATCATAATTTTTTATGATTTCTGTTATGCCATTGATTATAAGCTCTTGTGCATCAGTATTTGCAGGATTTAAAAATATTCCGCTTTCGGTTTCAAATCCCATAGATTTGTTTTTTACATATGGATTGTCATTACTAAGCTTTGCAGGAGTTTTTGCACTTGAAACCCTGTAAGGATTTATCCATGCGTGAATTTGCAAATCATTTTCTTTGCAGATATTGCACATTATTTCAAGTGGGTCATACTCAGGATTTTTACCCTGAGTGCCTGTAAGTATGTGTGAATATGGAAAATATTCCGATTTGTACAGGGCATCACAAAATGGTCTTATCTGCACTACAAGGGTATTAAAACCATTTTCCTTACAGCAAATTGCTATAGTGTTGAATTTTTCTGTGAATGCTTTTTCACTTTTATCGCTTTCATTTTCCATACTTAATTCCAGATATGAAATCCATACACCACGCATTTCAGATGTGTTTTCTGTTGTTACATCACCTCCTAAATCAGATTTATCTGAGTTTTCCTGAACATCTGTCTGTTGAGTGATTTCGGAAATTACTGCTGTTTCAAGGACATTGCCTGTCTGATTTTTCTGTGCTGTCAATGCAATTACAACTGTTAAAAGTATAATAACACAACACATTGGCAGTATTTTTTTTACTATCATTTCTTATCATCCTTTGGAGTTTACTATGAATTTACCTTTAAAAATTTTTTTGATTTATATGATTGTGATTAATTTTATTGCTATCATAGTTACTATTCACGATAAAAAATCCGCAATGAAAAATAAATGGCGAGTGCCTGAAAGAACCTTGTTGATTGTTTCTGGCTTGGGTGGAAGCGTTATGATGTTTTTTACTATGAAGGTTATCAGACACAAGACTAAACACTTAAAATTTATGCTTGGAATACCGATTATATTCATATTACAATGTGTTTTGATTTTTTATTTATGGAGAATGTTTTATGGGGGATAAGCTTTTATTTACTGTTCCTGCTGAATATGATAATATGCTTGCTCAGCACTTTTTAAAAAAGCATTGCGGACTATCGTCAAGGCTGATTACAAGATTAAAGCAGATAGAAAACGGAATTACAATGAACGGAAAATTACTTCGTTCAGTTGATTTTGTAAAAGCTGGTGCGGTTGTTGAGATAAAAATACCAGAAGAAAATTCAGGTATTCAGCCGATTGAGGGCAGTCTTGATATTTGTTTTGAAGATGATTGCTTTTTAATCGTCAACAAACCACCGTTAATGCCTGTTCATCCTGTAAAGCAACACCAAAACGACACGCTTGCTAATATAGTGGCATATTATTGTCAATGCAAAAATGAAGATTATACCTTCAGAGCAATAAACAGACTTGACAGAGATACCTCAGGGCTTGTTATAATTGCAAAAAATCGTTTTTGTGCCAATGCAATGAAAGGAATAGTAAATAAAACTTATTATGCAATTTGTCATGGAAAAACAGAGCCGAGCGGAACTATAAACAAGCCTATAGGATTGCTTGAAGACTCAAAAATGGTGAGGCATATACTTGAAGACGGTCCGAAAGCTGTTACACATTTTAAGACTTTAAAATCTGATAATAATATTTCATTTATCGAATTATGGCTTGAAACTGGCAGGACTCACCAGATAAGATGTCATATGTCATCAATCGGTCATCCGTTGCTTGGTGATGATTTGTATGGCGGAAGTCTGGAATTAATTAGCCGTCAGACCTTGCATTGCGGAAAGGTAAGCTTTATACATCCTGTTACAAATAAGGAGATTACGGTAAATGCAAGCTTACCTGAGGATATGGCGGATATATTAAAAGCATTGGATTAAATTTGCATTGAGGATATGAAATATGAGTGAAATAACAGTTTTTATGGGAAGTGTAAGAAAAAACGGCAATACTGACCTGCTTGTAAAATCCTTTGCGGAGGGTGCAGGAAAAAATAATAAGGTTAATATTATAAATGTATCTGATTATAATATATGCCCTTGTGTCGGTTGTAATTCGTGTTTTGACAGGGTAGGGAACAGGTGTTTTCAAAATGATGATATGAATAAAATATATGAATTGTTGAAACATACTGATATATTGGTAATAGCATCACCTGTATATTTTTACGGAGTATCTGCACAGCTAAAAGCAATAATTGACAGACTTCACACACCAATGAGAAATACCTTTACAATAAAAAAGCTTGGTTTGCTTTTAGTTGGTGCATCTGAATTACCAAATTTATTTGAGCCGATTAAAATGCAATATCAAATGGTTTTGGATTATTTTCATCTTGAAAGCATAGGTATGACGCTTGTCAGGGGAGTAAGAGATAAAGGTGATATTTGCAAAACAGAGGCTTTGCAGGAGGCTTATGAGCTTGGCTTGTCTTTAGAATAAAATAATACTACGAAAAAATAAGGTCTGTATCGCTCAGAAACAGACCTGTAATTAGTTAGTTGAAATATTTTTCAATTATATCTTTATTCAGATTTTCTCCGATAACAATTACTATTTTCTGACCATTTGTAATCGGAGTTATTTTTATATCATTTTTGGTGGCATTCAATTCATACCATTTTCCGTTATCATTTGTAAAGCCCTTAACTCTGAAAATATTTCCACATTTAACATCATTAAGAATTTGTCTGGCTATGTTTTCCAGCTTATCTGTTGATATTTCCAAATTCATAAAGTATAGTGAGGAGTAATTGTTTTCCTGACTTACCAATGATTTTATATGAGATTCTGTTTTGTAGCCTGAGCTAAGTATTTTTTCAAAATCATTGTTATCAAGCTCATCCCAGTTTTTTATCAATACTTCATCTGTAAAACGCCTTTTGCAACTATATTTTTCCATAGATTTGTTAAGATGTATTATAGCTTTGCTGATTTGCTCAGAATTTGTTTCCTGAGTTCGACTTAATATTACAATTCCTGCATTTGCTGTTTGGGATGCAAGCAGATATTCGGAATCATCAGACAGATTTTCTTCAAGCTTGGCATCAACTATTGCTATAACATTGCCGATTTCATACCATTTGTCAAGTGGCTCTTCATAAAGTACATCAAAAAATTCATCATCATCAAAAATTCCTGACGGTTCAATTATTACTCTGTCATACCCCAACATTCCCATAGCAATTAATTTTGTTTTAAATCGCCTTTTATGACAGTCAAAGTCACATCCGCCTGCTACCATTTCAAGGTCGCAGTTGTCGCCCTCTATATCCTGCAAAAGCATCATATCTACATTTACAGCACCGTAATCATTTTCAAGTATTCCAATTCGCTTTCCATTATTAATAAGGTATCTGGCATATTTTTTTAAAAATGTAGTTTTGCCTGAACCTAAAAATCCTGTTATCAAATCAACCTTAATCATTTTGATTTTCCCCTGTCATTTTATAATATATTATTAGTTTATCATATCAAATAGTTTAGGTCAATTATGAAATTTATGATAAAAATTGGCTGTTGTGTTGAATTTTATAGTATTATGTGTTATAATAAAGTAAACAATTTAATGAGGTGGTTTTTATGAAATTTATAAATAAAATATCAGTGGTTTGTTTTTTAATATTAATGATGTCTGCGACATTTTCAATTACAGCCTTTGCATTAACTACAGAAGAAAATGAAACTCCGGTTGTTCCTCAATACAGCTATGGGGATGTTAATAGAGATAATGTTATAAATATTTCAGATGCGACAGAAATTCAGAAAAGTTTAGTTTCACTAATAAAGTTTGATGAGGAACAGACTGAGCTTGCAGATTTTGACAGAAGCGGTTATGTTGATGTTAAGGATGTTACAAGTATTCAGAAAAGTATAGTATGGTTGTTTGACCCTGAGCCAGAAACAACTGCACCTACTTCAAGCGATGATGTAATTGTTTTGCCGTTTGTTCCTGCAAAGTAATGGGGTGAATTAATGAAATTGAATGAAAATTTCTTGACACATAAATTTGATGATACTCAGGTTTTAGTGGCTACGGAAAAAGCAACTTTTAACGGAATTGCATACAGTAATAAAACAGCAGGCTATATTCTTGAATGTTTGCAAAATGAAATTACTGAGCGGGAAATAGTTAATAGAATGATTAAAAAATTTGATGTTACAGAAGATATAGTAAAAGAGGATGTCAAGCTTATACTTGATAAACTGAGAGCAATAGGAGCTATTGAGGAGTAGTTACAATTTAATATTACTTAAAAAGAGGCTGTGAAAATGTTGTTTATATAACTTGATTTTCACAGCCTATTTTCTTTTACATAAAAATATGGAAATATAGAACAATTAGTTATATAAATTAGAAATTGCAAATATGACGCTTGACCCAGCAGGGATATCCCTGACAAATTTCATTTATGCGTGATAAAAGCCTTAAAGAGAGTATTGAAATTGCAGCCGAATATACTGCTGAGTGTATAAGGATTACCAAGCAGAACAGAGGTGATAGCTGGTATGGAGTTGATTTTGAGCTTGCAATACCATTCCTTCTGAATAAGCTTGGTAAGTAAATCGGAATTTAAAATCAGCAGGATTACAGATAATTACTGAAATAATAAAGTATGTTGTAAGTATTAGTTTTTTTGACAAGGCTAAATAATCCGAACTTTTTGTGTCTAAGGTATTGACATAAGTCTAACCTTGAGTTACAACTTAAAACTGAACAGAGAAAGAAAATGTTGGCATAGAATGAATTGGCAGATGTACAACCTTTTAAAAATAAAGACACACTCTTACTCAATAATTGGAAGAGTGTGTGTCAATTTATAATATCGAAGATAACCGCTGTGTACTATTAAATTTAAAAGTGGTTATTTTTATATGATTAGTTAAAAAAATCGTTATAATACTCAGGATATAGTTTAGTGAATAAAGGAATGATTTTGTATACTAATAAATCACAAGCTTTCCTTTGTTCATTGATATCTCTACACTTCAATAGTTCTAAAGATTTTTCGCAGTATACACTGATAAGATTTAAATTTGATTTAAAAGAACCAGAAAAATATACATTGTCAATTGTGAGGATATTGTTATATAAATCTTGACTCTCATTTAATGATTGTTGTAAAAAACTTTTAATCAATTTGCATAGTTCGTCTCTATTATAAATTTGTCGCTCGTCTGAAGAGAGCGTTTTTATAAATTCAATTATAGATAGATACTCATATTTTATATCGTTTAATTCAAGGATAAATGTGTTAATTGTAAAAGTGAAGTTGTTGATTAACTCATAATGTTCATATGTTAGAAAAACAAACTGTTTCTTTTGTTTGTTGTAATATTTAATATTATTTCCAATATCTATAAATACTGCTGCACAAACGGATGCAACAAGACTATATCCAATATTTGGAAATATTGATTTCACAATTGTGGAATTGCCCCATAATTGAATAGAAATAAAGAATAGGCTCAAAATTAATAAAATAAAGTAAATAAAAATTGGAACATTGAGATATTGTCTTATCTTATTTAAAAGTTTATGTTTTTTTTTCATATAATCCTCCATAAACTAAAAAAGCCCGATTTTCTCGAGCTTTTAGTGGTGCACCCGACAGGAATTGAACCTGCACTTTCTCTCGAAAATATGGACCTGAACCATACGCGTCTGCCAGTTCCGCCACGGGTGCTTATTAATTTTGTACTCTCTATTTTTACACGGGGAGAGTTCCCAAGGTGGCGCTTACTTTTAGATGAATCTTACTATTCGGCATACTCCACATATATAATAACAGAAAAATCTGTTAAAAACTAATTCACACAGAAGTGGGGTGACCTGAACCATACGCGTCTGCCAATTCCGCCATACCTGCTAATTTATTAACTTACTATTTTAGTATATCATATGATATTAGTTTTGTCAAATATTTTTTCATTTCTATGATTTTTAATTGAAAAACTCTTGATATAATTGTCTTTTCAGTTTATAATTAGTATGTTAAAATATTTTTAAGGAGATTTATTGCTATGAATATCAGAGAAGAATCTTTACAGAAGCATTATGAATGGAACGGTAAAATTGAGGTCGTTTCAAGAGTGAAAATTAATTCATCTATGGACCTTTCTCTTGCTTATACACCTGGTGTTGCTGAACCTTGTCTTGAAATAAATAAAGATTATGATAAGTCATTTGAGCTTACAAGAAGAAAAAATCTTGTTGCTGTTGTTACTGACGGTACGGCTGTTCTTGGACTTGGTGACATTGGACCTGAGGCTGGTATGCCTGTAATGGAGGGTAAATGTGCCTTATTTAAGGAGTTTGCTGATGTTGATGCTTTTCCAATTTGCGTAAGAAGTAAGGATGTTGACGAAATCGTAAGAACTGTTTATCTTATCAGCGGTTCTTTTGGCGGTATCAATCTTGAGGATATTGCCGCTCCTCGTTGCTTTGAAATTGAGGAAAAGCTTAAAGCTATTTGTGATATTCCGATTTTCCACGATGACCAGCATGGTACTGCTATTGTTGTTCTTGCCGCATTGATTAATGCTTTAAAGGTTGTTAAGAAAAATATTGCTGATTGTAAATTTGTTATCAATGGTGCAGGTTCTGCTGGTATTGCTATTGGTAAGTTGCTTTTAAAGTATGGTGCTAAAGATATGGTTTTCTGCGACAGAAAGGGTATCATTAATTCTGATAATGCTTCAAATCCTGCTAAAGCTGAAATCTGTAAATATACTAATCTTGAGAATAAGAGCGGTACTCTTGCTGATGCAATGAATGGGGCAGATGTATTTATAGGTGTTTCTTCTCCGAATGTTGTCAGCGAAGATATGATTAAATCTATGAATGAGGGTGCTATTGTATTCCCAATGGCAAATCCTACACCTGAGATTATGCCTGACCTGGCTAAAAAAGCAGGTGCGGCTGTTGTTGGTACAGGCAGAAGTGACTTCCCAAATCAGATTAATAATGTACTTGCTTTCCCAGGAATTTTCAGAGGTGCTTTGGATTGCAGAGCTAAGGAGATTAATGAGGAAATGAAGCTTGCCGCTGCTCATGCTATTGCAAGCCTTGTTGATGACGATAAGCTTAATGAAAACTATATTCTTCCTGAGGCTTTTGACAGCAGAATTGGTAAAACTGTTGCTGATGCTGTAATGAAGGCTGCTAAGGAATCTGGCGTTGCTCGTATTTAATTTGCAGTAAACAAATATATAACAATTAAATTTATCAGGGTGCTGTAGCTTTTTTGTACAGCACCTTGCTTTTTATTCGGCAATATATTATAATGTTTTTAATAATAAATTATATTACAGCAGGTGTTGCTATGAAGATAAAAGAAGATTTTATTTTACGAAAAGTTGCAGATTCCTATGTTGTTGTTCCTGTAAATGATTTAACTCTTGACTTTAACGGCATTATTAACCTAAATGAAACAGGTGCTTTCTTGTTTGAAATTTTACAAAAGGGTGCTGACAGAGATGAATTAATAAACAGAATTTTAGAGGAATATGATGTATCTCCGCAAAAGGCTGCGGCTGATATTGATGTATTTATAGGCAAGGTGAAAGATGCAGACATTCTTGAGTAAAGAAGTTAATATGGATGATATTATCGGCATTATGAAAGAAAAGCTTGATAGTGGTGGAAAAGTGACATTCACTCCGAGCGGAACAAGTATGCTTCCTATGCTAAGAGATGGAGAAGATGTAGTGGTTCTTGAGAAGCCAAAGGGACGACTACATTTATACGATGTTACTCTTTACAGGCGAGATAATGGTCAATATGTATTGCATAGGGTAGTGAATTTTGAAGCTGACGGTTGCTATGTAATGCGTGGTGATAATCAGTTTACAGATGAACATAGAATTGCTGATAGCCAGATTATCGGAGTTGTAAAAGTTTTTTTTCATAAGGGCAGGTCATATCCGATTAATTCATTTTTATACAGACAATATATTAAGCTATGGATGAGAACTAAGCTTATCAGGCGTTGTTGGCGGTTTATTTTTGGAAAAATCAAAAATATTTTTGGAATAGGTAAAGGAAAAAAGAAATCTGATGAAAAGAACTTTAACTGATGATGAAAAAAATATATTTGAATATTTATTAAAAATCATTTCAGCCACAATAAAGGAGAAACAATCTCCTGTACCATATGAGGGGATAAATTATAAGATTTTATTAAAAACTGCCGAAATCTGTGGATTTGCTTCTTTGGTATCAAATGCCTTGCTTGAAGTTGGCAGGAAATATGATTTTCCAAAGGAGCTTGTTGCAAAGCTAAAATCAATTCAAGGGCAACAATTATTAATTGATGGTGTATTGTGCTATGAAGTTGAAAAAATATTGCGGATTTTTGATAAATATAAGATAAAAAATGCACCATTGAAGGGTTATTTTCTTAAAAATGAATATCCTCGTTCTGATTTCAGGTCTGTGAGTGATTTTGATATATTGTTTGATAAATCTCAAACTGAATTGGTTAGAAAAGCTTTTTCTGAACTTGGGTATGAGTATGTACAGGATGATGATACTCAATGTCATTTTAGAAAATTGCCATATACTTATATTGAAATGCATTCCAGCTTAGTACATAAGGATAATAAATACTATAAGTATTTGCAAAATCAGCTTTATACAGCAGTTAAGCGAAATGGATATGAGTTTTCTTATCAGCTGAGAGATGAGGACCATTATTTATATTTGCTTATTCATAGCAGTAATCATTTTTGCAAGGGTGGTATGAGCATCAGAATGATGCTCGACATTTATCTCTTTTATAAGCATCATAAAAATAATTTTGATATAGAATATATTTATAAAAAATTAGATTTATATGGCTTAAAAAGGTTTGAAAAGAAAGTATTGCAGGTTTGTGAAAACTGGTTTGAAAACGATTGCCCTGTAATAACCTTTGATGATTTTGAAACTTATATAATGTTAAGCTGTACGCTTGGCAGACTTGATGCATCAATTATGATTGATTCTCAGAATGTTGAAAAATTAAAAAAGGGGGAAAGGCGGTCAAAGCTTGCATATTTTATGGAGAGTATTTTTCCTCCGATTAAAGCTTACAAATATCGCTTTACCTATATAAATAAATATCCTTTTCTTTTGCCTGTTGCGTGGGCAAGTCATTGGATAGATAGAATTTTTATAAGAAAAGATGTAAATTTGAAGCGTGGCATAAAAAACAGGATTTCTTATTCAAATGATGATGTAGATTATTTTTATTCCTTGCTTAATGAAGTAGGTCTGAATGAATAGGGAATATAAATAGCTTACAGTAATATTTGCACTTATTATTTTCTTATTTTTAATATTTACAAAAAGGCTGTGAAAATGAAGCTTTTACACTTCATCTTCACGGCCTATATAGTTTTTTATAAATTAATTTTAGCTTACATAACCGAGTGGGTCTGTCTGTACTCCGTCAACACGAATTTCAAAGTGGAGGTGTGGTCCTGTAGAGTTACCTGTTGAACCTACATAGCCAATTATATCACCCTGATTTACATACTGACCTGATGATACTGCAAGTGAGGAGCAATGTCCATATAATGTTGAATAACCATTGTTATGGTCAATCATTACATAGTATCCATAGCCTGAATAAGCATCACCACCAGAGAATGATACGGTTCCGCTGTCAGAAGCTATAATCGGTTGTCCGTAAATTCCGCCTGCGGCAATATCAAGTCCGCCATGAAGTCGTCCCCAACGATAGCCAAACTCACTTGAAATTGAGTGAGTATAAGGTATAGGCCATATAAATGAACCTGTTGAGTAACCGCTGTTTGATGTATTTATGTAGTCATCTGAAGTGGATGAACCTCTTACGATAACCTCATTAACTGCTTCTTTTAATACCTTATTACCTGTTAATACAGCATTTGTCTGAACACCGTCAACATATGTAGTGCGGATTGTTACTTCTTCTTCGCCTTTTTCGCCCTCTGTGATTACTTCTTCGTACGATGAACCTTCGCTGTCATCATATTCTACAGTGGTTTCATAATCAATTTCACGAGTATAAACAATATCAGTTGATAGTGCGATTGAAAATTTGCTCTTTGCATCTGCAATAACATCATTTACCGGTTTAATCTGATTTTCAGAAAAAGCTCCGCCAAGTATTTTTACATCATTTGCAAATTCTGCTGTTGTAGCATCGTCATAGTCTTTGCAATAGTCAGTAAGTATCTGATTTAATGCTGTTTTTAATCCTTGAATATCGGTAACAGCACCTATAAGATTGCCGTCTATATAAAGACCTGCACATTCAGCCTGCATTCCGTCACTGACTAAGGCTGATGAACGAGTTGCCATATTTCCAAGCTTATTTGCCTCATCTGATGTAGCTGTTGATACTGCATAATTTGGTGCAGTTTCATGAATTGTTTCAATATTATTTACAGCGTTATTTGATTCTGCAACATCAATATACTCATCAAAATTTGCAGGCAGGGAGCTTGACTCCTTTGAAGCATCAAGTGCGTTTGCAACTGTTATACATGAAAATGTTGCGGCTACTGAACACGCAACAACAGCAAGCATAGCTTTGCGTCTTAACAGCATATTTGCTCTTTTGCTGTCATACGGAATAACCTGTGCGTGTTTTGGTGTGTTCCTGACTTTTGTTCTGAGTTGAATGGTATTATTATTAATTTTACCGCTTCTACTGTTTTGTACATATCTGCCATTAACATTCTTACGCTTTATCGTATTTGATGATTTATTAGCTTTAAATGATTTTACAGTATTTTTACTGTTTTTGGCAATATACTTACCAAACAAAGTAGTTGCCCTTTTGATAAAGCGAACAGTTTTCTGAGCGGTATTCAGCCGTCTTTTCTTCATACGGACAGCAGTTTCCTTTGACATAGGAAGACTTTCTATTTCATTGAAACCTTCCAAACCAATGAATTTTGTCTTCAATTCAATTTCTCCTATTCTCATTAACTGTTACAGGTTTGTAACAACCTTAACAACTTAATTATAGCTAAATTAAGGAGAAATTGCAATATTAGAATTAATATTTGTAACCTTGCATACTTTTGTAATATAGTTGTAATCAATTACAAGGCATTGTTTACAATTATTCCCAGAATTAATTATACTTTAAGTTATCAACTGTGTAATTATTCAACACATTGTAATATTCTTTTAACGCAGAAATTGCACCTTCAAAGTTATGTTCTTTGTAATTTCCGCACTCAATAGCGGTTGTTCCTGGGATTTCTCCGTTATGTTCCGCACATTTCTTAATGGTTTCCCTGATTAAATTAAGTGAGGTCTGTTCGTCTAAATTCCTGACAAGAAAATAAAATCCTGTTCGGCATCCCATAGGTCCAAAATATATTACATTGTCTGCATACTCACTATTGCGTGCATATGTTGCAAATAAATGCTCTATTGTGTGCATTACAGGATTTGGCAGAAATGGTGGTGTATTTGGTTTTACAAAACGCATATCATAGGTTGTAATATCACCGTCAATTCTTGACACATATACACCAGGCATTAGTGTATTATGATTGATTGTAAAGCTTGCAATTTTTTCCATTTTTATCTCCTTAAAATTTAATCGTAATTTGCTATGTCTGTAAAACATATATTCAAATCAACATCGGCATCAATTCCGTCAACCTTTCCTGTGCTGGAATACTGCCACATTGAAAATTGATAATAAAATGTTGGGGTATAGGAGTATTCACAATACCATATATCAATATCGGCAAGCTTGGTTAAATCATATTTAAAGTAAAGCTCACGACTTGGTGAATATAGCATTGGTGTGTAGCCCAATTCCTTCACCTTATCACAAAATGCTCTTGCACAAGCGGTTGCCTGTTCTGCGGTTACATTATCTGTTCTGGCATCATCATCCTTGATTATTTCCCAGTCATATGCAACAGGATAATCAAGCTTAATATCTCCCAGAAAATCCTTTATATACTCAGCCTCTTCTTCGGCTTCTTTAGTATTTATAGCCTGTGAAAAGAAGTATCCTCCAACCTTAAGACCTGCTTTGGCTGCATCTTCTATGTAGTTTAGTGCCTTATCATCTGTATATAACGCACCTTCATCTCCGTATCCTCTGCCACCAAGTCTTACAATTACAAAATCTACTCCGCTTTCTTTTACAGCTTTCCAATCAACATCACCGCTATATGATGATATATCTATTCCAACTGTTGAGCATAATTTTCCATTTTCATAATAGTATTTATAATTGCTGTCTGTTGTAAAATTATCATTATTAAGCTTGTTAATTGGTACACCCTCAAGCTCTGTTATCCAGATTTCTCCAAGTGTACTGTCATTAATGCTGATTTTTTGACCTGTTGTTTTAACTGTAGTTGATGTAGATGCAGTAGCCTGAGTTGTTTCAACAACCTCTGAGCTTTCAGAACTGCACCCTGAGCAGACAGCACATACTGATAGTGCCATAGCCATAAAAATTGCAGTATATTTTTTCATATAAAGCTCCTTCGTTTTTAATATTAAGAAATATCTGAATAAATCATAATTGTAAATTGACACTATTAGATTAAATCAGTACTTCATTACAAAATAATAACACAATTTTTACTTTGTGTAAATAAATTTGTCGATTTTGGTAACAAATTATTTTTTACATATAGAGTATTCTGTGATATAATAATACTAAATAAATTGTTAAATTGACTTAAATTGTGGTTAAAGGCTTTGATTTTTTAACCATTTTATCAAAATGGTTTTGTTTTAAATGTTTTTAGCTTAAATAAGTTAAAATTTGTATTGAAAATATTTGTTTTATTAAGTATAATAGATAGGTAATTTTATTATAAAGGAAGGGTGATGTACAATGAGAGTGACAACAGTTACAGGCTATAACAAAAAGTCACAGGCACAGCTGTTAAAGGCTATTGATGAATGTCGCTCGCTGTCGCAGTTGTTTGCACTAATTCAGCACGAGAATATCTCGCTTCAAATGCATAGCCAGTCAGGTGCATCAAATCTTACACCCAAAAAATTGAGTTCAAAGGAAATTATTGACAAAAAGGACACACCTTTTGACAGGTTGCGAGCAGAGGTACGCAGGGCAGTAGAAAATAATACATATAATAAGTAAAAGCTGTATCAATTTATTATCGGAATTGGTACAGCTTTTTTATTGAATATCAGAATTAATCAGTAATAATCAGCATAATTATGTAATATAAGATTTTAGGTTTGTTCAAATATTCAAGCCAAAGCAAAAAATATGAAAATTTCAGGAGGGAAAATGTTGAAAAAAAGAGTTAAATATTTTCTTATAAATTCATTAATTTTTATAATTGCACTATGCTTGATAACATTTTTTCAGATTGAACGCACTCCGGTTAATGCGGTTAGTGAGAGTGAATTAAATTTGCCGATTATAATGTATCATTCCTTGTTAAAGGACAGCAAAATGCAAAATGATTTTACAATATCACCTGAGTTATTTGAAAATGATTTGAAATATTTACAAAGTGAAAATTATACAACTATTGTAGTTGAGGACTTAATTGATTATGTATATAGGGGAAAGGAGCTTCCTGATAAATGTATAATGCTGACATTTGATGACGGATATTATAATAATTATTACTATGCTTATCCGCTATTAAAAAAGTACAATAGCAAAGCGGTCATTTCGCCTATAATTTCTATGACAGAAAAGTTTACAGAAACAGAGGATATTTCTCCGTCATATGGTCATATAAGCGTGTCTGATATAAAGGAAATGGTAGAGTCTGGGTATGTAGAAATTCAAAATCATTCGTATGATTTACATAAATTATCACCACGCAAGGGTGCAGATAAAAGGTACGGTGAAAGCAATGAGGCATATAGGAAATCCATTACAGAGGATATAATGCACGCACAAAATTACCTGACAGAAAATGTCGGAATCACTCCCAAATGCTTTGTATATCCTTTTGGAGCAAAGGGCAAAGAAACACCGCAGATAATTAAGGATATGGGATTTTTGTGTACTATGACCTGTACGGAAGAAATGAACTATATTTCAAAGGACACAGAGTCCTTATATGAGCTTGGAAGATACAGGCGAGATTTAAATGAAAGTATGGAACATTTAATGAACAGAATAAATTCTGATATAAAATAATATAAAGGCAATACCAGCAGATAGATTTATGCGGTATTGCCTTTAAATATGTTTTAATAAAGAAAAATTTCAAACTGATTATTCTGCAATATTTAAGTTAAAAATATAGCTCATATCGACATTAGAGCTTATGCCGTTGCAGTAGCCGTATTCTGTATATTGCCAAATATCACAGGGGACATCACATTTTCCGTCCCATTGTGCATTCCATAATGAATATTTTTTAATTACATCAAATTGCAAAGGATAATAGAATACCGAGGAGCTTGCATATATACCAGGTTTGTATCCTGCTGAACGGATTGTTTCACAAAAATTAGTTGCCATTTTTGTGTAATTGGTAGGGGACATATTATATATTGCTGGAGCATATTCTAAATCATAATATAACGGCAAATCAAGCTGTTTACCGCCAAGACAATATAAACAGGCTTCTGCCTCTGCAAAAGCTTCATCTGCACTTGTGGCATAGCTGAACCAGTATGCTCCGACTTTTAATCCTGCGGCTTTCGCCTTGGCGTAATTTTCTTCAAATCTTGAGTCCTTCTGAAATAACTCACGCCCATAGCCTGCTCGTATAATTACATAGTCATATCCTGCCTGCTTTACAGCATTAAAATCAACACTTGACTGACACCACGATACATCTAAACATTTTACGGTTGTTCCTGATACCGTAAATTTACAGGTGGCTGTTTTTCCGTTATATGTCTTGACGGTTACATATGATGTACCCTCCATTTGTGCCTTTACAATCAGTTTTCTGCCTGTCTGCTGTAATATTTTTATTACCTTGCTGTTTGATGATTCCCAATATACTACACTTGAGGTTGAACCGCTGTTTGGCTGTTCAATAAGCGTAAATTCTTCTCCCACCTTTAAAGTTTCGCTTGAACTGTTAAGAGATACGCTGTCTGGCGGATTCATTACTTTGATTTTACATTCGACTCTCATTCCGTTGTACAAATTACAGTAAACTGATGTGGTTCCTACAGAATGGGCTGTGAATTCTCCAGTTTCGGAATTTACGGATGCAATTTCAGGATTATCACTTGAATACCACTTTTTATATGTAACACTATCCTCATCAACATAATCTTTTAGTGTAAATTTTTCACCGATTCCGAGTGTAAAATCAGTCCTGTTCAAAGCTAATGATGTTGTAGAATTTCCAACTGTAACATTACAGGTTGCTGTTATGCCGTTTTGTGTTGTGCAGGCAATAATTGTCTGACCTTTTCCAACAGCTGTAATTGTGCCGTCATCTGAGATTTCTGCAACTTCACTATTACCAGTTATAAAACTAAGCGGACAATTATCAACATCACAATCAATCTTTAATCTGTATTCTTCTCCTGTTCCGAGTGTTATGCTTGTTTTGTCCAATTCAAGATAGCTTGGTTCAGGAGGAATTTCTGTATTATCATCAATTCCGACAAGCATCTTCTGAATTTTGGTAGCATCGTTTATTGTGACAAATCCGTCTTCGTCAACATCTGCGTTAATATCAAAATTTTCCGGAGGCTCTTCAAGATTAACAAGCACCTTTTGTATTGTGGTAACATCAGTAATATTTACTACATCGTCATTATTTACATCGGCAGTTAATGCATTTGCAGAAATTACTGACAAGGCAAGTGTAGCGGATATTGCCGATAACACACCAATCTTTTTAATTAAATATGTAATTTTCATTTTAACATCCTTTTTCTTATAATTTTTAATTTTAACTATATTTTAACATTTTATTATAAATTTTTCAATAGTATTTATTGGAAAATCAGCAAATTTTAGTGTTATTTGTCATATTAATTACAAGTTTGAGGAATTATCAAATTTTTTTCTGAGTGCTTTTAATGCTTTCGTTTCTATTCGGCTTACATATGAGCGTGATATGTTCAGTAGCTTTGCAACATTTTTCTGTGTCATTGGCTCTTTTCCGTTTAAACCATATCTGAGCGTTATTATTGTTTTTTCTCTTTCGTCAAGCTCCTCATTGATAAATTGCCCAAGCTTTTTACTATTTAATTTAAAATCAAGGTTGTCAATTATATTATCATCAACCGACATAATATCAAGTAAGGTCAGCGGGTTTCCGTCCTTGTCGGTATCTATGGTTTCATTCAGAGAAATATCCTGAGCAGATTTTTTTGCATATCTGAAATGCATAAGAATTTCATTTTCTATGCAGCGGCTTGCATATGAGCTTAATTTTATATTTTTGTCAGGGTTGTATGTATTTATTGCTTTTATAAGCCCTATTGTTCCTATTGATACAAGGTCATCCTGTTCACTTTGAGTGCCGTAGTATTTTTTTATGATATGTGCCACTAATCGCAAATTGTGTTCTACAAGAATGTTCCTTGCCTCAATATCTCCTTTAGCACTTCTTTCAAGATATTCATGCTCCTTTTTTTCAGACAGGGGTTTAGGGAAAGAACCACTTCCGCATACATGCAAGATAAAGAAACATAAATATTGTCCGAGAAAACCAATTAATTCTAACATAATAAAATCCACTCCCAAATTTATTTATTAAATCTTATTCGGAAAAGTGCGGAGATTTGCCTGTACAAAATTAAAACTTGATAATAAATTCATAATGTATTATACTAAGAACAGTATAATGAAACTGTGTTTTATTGGAGTTAATTATATTTTGAAGCAAGGAGTGTTTATAATGAAGAAATTTATTTCGTGGAATGTCAATGGCTTGCGTGCGTGTGTCACAAAGGGATTTTTAGAGTATTTCAAGGAAGTTGATGCAGATATTTTCTGTTTGCAGGAAACAAAACTACAAGAGGGTCAAATTGACCTTGATTTGGAGGGATATTATCAGTACTGGAATTATGCAGATAAAAAAGGATACTCAGGAACAGCAATATTTACTAAGGAAAAGCCGATTTCTGTCGCTTATGGAATTGGCATAGATGAACACGACCACGAGGGACGAGTTATTACAGCAGAATATGATAACTATTATTTTGTAACCTGTTATACACCAAATTCACAGAATGAGCTTAAAAGGCTTGATTATAGAATGAAATGGGAAGATGATTTCAAAGGGTATCTCAAAAAGCTTGAGGAGAAAAAGCCAGTAATAATCTGTGGTGATCTTAATGTAGCACATACGGAAATAGATTTGAAAAATCCGAAAACAAATCGAAAAAATGCAGGCTTTACTGATGAAGAAAGAGGGAAGATGACAGCATTATTAAATGATAATTTTATAGATACATGGAGATATTTTAATCCAGATACTACAGGTGTATATTCGTGGTGGTCATATCGCTTTAAAGCAAGAGAGAAAAATTCAGGCTGGCGTATAGATTATTTTATAGTATCTGAGAGTTTAAGAGAAAACCTTGTTAGTGCGGATATTCATACAAATATATTAGGGTCAGACCATTGCCCAGTTGAGCTTGTAATTGATAATTAAATATCACCATATCACAGAAAATATCAGTAAAAATATATTAGAAAAACTGTTAATAAATACCAAACGATAAATAATTATTCAGTAAAATTTATGCAATATAATTTACGAAAAATTATTGTAAAATCAATAAAATTATTGTATAATTTTAATACTGAAGGTATAGTTCAGTATTAATTATTTCGGAGGATATTAAAAATGTTCAAAAAATTATCAAGCGTTATGCTTGCTGCAACATTAATTGCGGGTGCAGTTTCAACTGCAAGTGCTGCAGAGGTAGAAGTATCAGAAAACGAGGTTGCAGCAAACGAATCATCAGAAATTTCAGCAGACAGCTCATCAGAGGTTGGCTCAACTGACGGCATTTTCTATTTTGATGTAGCAAGCTGTGGTTGGAAAAATTATGCAGACAGTAATAAAAACAGTATTTTCTGTCATATTTATAGCTGTGACGGAGCTGGAAACTGGACAGCATGGCAGTCAAAGGGTGAAAAGTGTAAGTACGATTCAGAAACAGGTATTGCTACATACGATATTCAGACAGGTATTGCAAAGGGTGCAGATGATTTGAATAATCTTACTTCAGACAGTAAGTATCTTATTATGTTCAGCACAGGTGCAGGTTCAGAAACTTATCCAATTCTTATGAATACATCATGCTATGGTGATACTGTAATGGCTCTTGACGGTACAACAATGTATGAAAACAATGTTGACTCAGAAAAGAAATCACTTGCTATGAAGTGGAAGAACAGCAGTCTTGGTGCAGCTAAAACTATCACATCAACAGGTAAAATTCAGGGTGATTCACTTGCTTATGGTGAAACAGATTCAACTGTATTAGCATCTTATGTTATTGCTTATTACAATGATGCAGATAAACTCAATGTTGACCTTGTAAAGGGACTTCTTAAAAACCTTAATGTTACAGCTTCTTCTCTTATGAATGATGTAGCTTATAAGAATAACGAAGGTGTCAAGGCTGGTAAAATTTCTCAGGATGATGCTGATGCTATCAATAAGGCAGCTCAGGAATTATGCAAAAAAGTATTTGAGGAAGATGTTACTATTCCTCCAGAACCAACTAAACAGTCAGGTTCAAATACAACAAATGGTAATTCTTCATCAAACTCTTCTAATTCATCAAAAACATCATCTTCTTCAAAGACCTCAACAACCTCTAATACAGTAAGTTCAGGTCAGGACTCAACAATGGCTGTATTAGTAAGCGGTGTAATGCTTGCAGCAGCAGGTGTATTATTCCTTTCAAGAAAGAAAAGAGAGTTTTAATTTACAGCACACTAAGTAAATAAAGCAAAAATGGAGTACTCACTAAAATAAGGTGAGTACTCCTTTTTGATATGAATATAAAAATGGACTGCGAAAATGAAATTATATAAATAACATTTTCACAGTCCTTTTTAAATTTTTATAACTGATTAATTATTCAGAAATGCTTTCATTAAGATTATTTTCAGTTTCCTGCTGGTTAGCTATATTGTTTTCTAAAAGCTTTTGTCCGTCCTCAATTCGTTTGCCTCTTGTAAGGAATGAGAATGGCGAGGAGATGAGCAGAGTTGCATAGTAGCTTATAAATCTCCACATTAATATGGCTGGTTTGATTTTACTTACATTTCCTATTTCAAAAAACTGGCTGAAATACATTGTAAATGCAAGCTCAGCTCCACCAGATGCTCCGGGCAATGGCACAAGATTTGATGTGAAGATTACAAATGACTGAATACATACAAAATCTGCAAAATTACCTGTAGCAACTCCATTTGCGTTTGCTATTTGTGGCATTCCAAATGATATGTAAATAAAAAATGGTACTGCCATTACGCATAAAACCTGAAAGAATACCATTAGATATGTGAAAATCAGCAGTTTTTTGTTTCCTATCAGCACCTTGTTATAGCTATGAAATGTGTCAACCTCTGATTGGATTTTTTTAATTTTTCCGTCTGGATTTTTTATGAATTTCAGCTTATGCATTATGTAGCTGACAAATTTCATAATTGAGTTGGTTAATCTTTTATTAAAGGATATTATTAGAAATCCTGCGGTAACTGATAGCTGAAACAGCAATCCGAGTACGATAAATGCTGATGACCAGAAATTTGTAAATGCACTTTTGAATAAATCAAATCGTGTTATTACTGAATATATGCTGAATAATGCTGTCATTATCTGATATACTATAAATTTTTGTGTCATACACGCTGAGCCAAATCCTACGCTTATCCTCATTTTAGAGAGCAGATATAACTGCATAGGCTGTCCGCCTGTGCTTGACGGAGTTACTGCTGAAAAGAATATACCAACAAATGCAACCTTTATAGCATCTAAAAAGCGAAAGCTTTTGAATTGCGTTCGTACAATAAAAAATGTTACAACCGAATCAATTAATATATTTGCTTCATAAACCAAAAGAGCTATTAATAACCAAAAAAGATTTAGTCCATCGTGTTTGGACAGCAGGTCAATCATACCGTCCTCGGAAACGCAAAAATAAACTAACAGATATGCGGTCATTATTGCAACTACAATATTAAGAACAAGAGTTACACTGATTTTACCATTTTTCTGACCTATAAATTTACCCAAATTCTCCCTTCTTTCTTTGATTTTTCTTTGAAAATTTGTAAGTGTATATATTACAATATGATACATAATTTTTTAAAAAAAATCAATAGCTATAATACATTTTTTAAATGTTTTGTTTTCTGACACATATTTTTCAGTTTTTGTTCACTTGTAAATCTTGGTCGAATATGATATAATTATTAAAAATTTGCTTTATTGTGGTGGATAAATGGATATTTTGAGTAATTTAAAAACTTTGATAAATTTGTATGGCTTGATTTTTGCTTTGGTTCTGACCGTTCCTTATGCTGTGTTTTTAAGAAATAATGGCGGACTTGAAAATTTAGTGAGTAATAAAGGTATGTTACTAATTGAGCGTATTGGAAAATTTTGCAGTATTTTTCTTATGATTGTTAATTTAGGAATACTTGAATCAGGCTTTACTGCTCCTATTATGGAAAAATTTTATTTATTGTCCTGCTCGGCAGTTTCTTTTATTTATTTGTTGCTGTGGCTTGCTTTCTTTAAGAAGAAAAATAACAGGCGTCTTGCTTATGCTCTGGGCATAATCGCTGGTTTTATCGTTATTTATACTGGTTTATTGCAGGTTCGACCATTGCTCTTACTGTCAGGAATAACCTTCCTTATAGGTGAAGTTTATGTTATTGGCAAAGTTATTAAATAGATTGAGGATTGAATTTAGATGAATGTTTTGAAATTGTTAAAACCAAAGGAAACTGTAAAGTTTATTTATGATAGGAATACCCTCCGTCAGGGGCTTGAAAAAATGAAGGCTCATAGCTATACCGCTATTCCGGTTATTTCAAAGGACGGTAAATATGTTGGTACTGTTAGCGAGGGAGATTTTTTATATTATATACTTGACAGGCGTTCTGAGGGAATTGAAGGTCAGGAAAAGTTTTATGTTTATGAGATTATCAGGAAAGGCTTTAATTCTGCGGTAAGAATTGATGTTAAAATGGACGAGCTTTTGCAAAGGGCTATGGTTCAGAATTTTATTCCTGTAACAGATGATTTCGGTGTTTTTATCGGTATTGTTACCAGACAGGATATTATAAAGTATTTTATTAATATAAATTAATAATAAAAAATAACACAGTCAAAAACTAACATTTAAGGAAGTTCTTGACTGTGTTGTTTTATCTGATAAAACTTATTAAAGGCTATTATAAAAGTATTATTTCTTTTTGTAATACAACATACAATGACAATAACCCTCAAATTCAGGGTCAGCTATTTTTTCTTTGAAATCCTCACACATACATTTTGTTGCTGGACTTTTTACAAGCATACAGGGACAATATCCACCTGTGCGTTTCAAGCCTTCTCTTATTTTTGTTACTATTTCTTTGTTTTCGTTTAACTCGATTTTCACTTTACTCACTTTTTCTCCTGCGTTTAATGTTTTTGATTAGTATTTTTGTTAGCTCTGTTTTAGATTTAATACCAATAACTGTATCAATGCATTTTCCCTTATAAAATATTTTTATGTTTGGAATGGAATTAATTTTATATGTTTTTGCAAGATGATTATTGTTATCAACATTGACTTTATAGAACCTATATTCCTTGAAATCATCCTGTAGTGAATTTAGTATAGGGGAGAGCATTTTGCAAGGTGTACACCAATCGGCATAAAAATCAACAAGTACTAAGTCAGGTGATTTTATTACTTTAGTATAAAATTCTTCTTCGTAAATTTCTGAAATCATTATATCACCTTGTAATTTACAAATATACTATATAAGTATATATTAACATATTTTTTATAAAAATCAATACCAAATATTAATTTTATTTTTAATAATATTAATATAATTATAGATAAGATGACTTAAATTGATTTTTTGTGGTTATATCTTAATACAATTATTGTTGTTTCATTGAGAAAATAATAAACACTATTTAAAAACAGCATAATTTTAAATAGTGTTTATATAAATGATGGTATTTAATTTTAATTAATAGTATTTTTTGGCAGCCTCTACAGCCAATCTGTCGCATCTTTCATTCTCAGGATGTCCTGCATGTCCTTTTACCCAGTTTACTGTAACATTATGTATGTCGCATAGCTTCAATAATTTATCCCAAAGCTCAGGATTTAATGCAGGGTCTTTTTTATTTCTCATCCAGCCATTTGCTTTCCACTTTTTTGCCCAGCCAAGCTTTAAGGCATTACATACATATTGTGAATCGCTGTATAATATTACATCGCAGGGTTCTTTTAGCTGTGCTAATGCATATATTACTGCGGATAGCTCCATTCGGTTGTTGGTTGTGTTTGCCTCTCCGCCTGATAGTTCTTTTTCAAAGCCGTTGAATCTTAAAATTGCTCCCCAGCCACCTGGTCCGGGATTTCCGCTGCATGCTCCGTCTGTAAAAATTTCTACTTGTTTCAAAGTTATTCTCCTTTTTTAATTTTCAATAAATATTATAATGTTTTTAATTTAAAATTTCAACTACATTTTTATTT